>CAXGZT010000079.1:0-10825 GCA_964014335.1 uncultured Campylobacterales bacterium
ACACCGACACTTTCGTCGGCAGCGTCAGATGTGTATAAGAGACAGATTGATATCCCTGAAGTTCTTAAACCCTACCTGCGCTAGGATTTATTATCATATAGTGCTAAAAAGTGCTATGTGACTGCCTATTAGCTGCCTGACTCATCCACTACAACTTACTCTAAAACTATTGGCACCTCCTTTTTATAGTTATCATAATTAATACAAAAATATAATAATGATTAGTTGATGATTTTTTAGAGTCGGAATCGTTGTAACCTTGTAGCTTTGTTAAAATATTTGATAAATCAAAGTTCATTTAGCTAATTTAAAAAATATAGCAAGCGAATTATCGCATGATGTTAAGATCTATTGTGGTGAATGATTGTATTCAATAATCTTTGAAGGATCTGATATGAAAACAACACTTCGAGATAAGGCTATGGGTGCTATTATGGGAGCATTTATCGGTGATGCTATTGCATTAGGCCCTCACTGGTATTATGACTTAAAAGAGCTGCATAGATACTATGGAACATGGATTACGGATTACACTAATCCCAAAAAGGGTAGATATCATGAGCATAACAAAGCTGGTGATTTATCCCAGTCCGGCTATATTCTTAAACTTATGATCCATTCAATTATCGATAATAGCGGATATAAGGAAGATGATTTTTGTAAAAAATTGGATGAAGAACTTTTTACAAAAATAGATGGCATACCGACACATGGACCAGGCGGTTATACTTCTCAATCAATCAGAGAAGTTTATAGACAAAGGGTTGAACAAGGTCTTGAGTGGTCTGAAGTGGGTAGTCACGCAGATACGACAGAAGCTATTGAGCGGACATTGGCTTTGGCTGTAAGGTATGCTAGGGATCCAAAATCCTTGGCGAAGACCATTTCTCATAATACTTTCTTAACTCAAATAGATGATATAGTCGGTTCTATGACGGTTGCATATGGTGCTGTTTTAGCGCAGCTGATTCAAGGAGCCGAACTTGATGAGAATATCTCTACCAAATTAATGCGATTGGTTAAAAAAGGAGAGTTGCCCTTTCATGTCGTAACCTCAGACAATCTACAGCCGCCAAAGCCCGGAACTAAAGACCCCTCAAATATTGGTCTATTCGCATCACCTGACGCCTTACTGACCCCCTCTTTCATGGCACGAGCTGCTCATGACCCAGGTATTTGCATAGAACCTGCCTGGAAAGTATCTCTTGTATATGGTATGCCTTGTGCGATATATCATATGTTACCGGCAAGTTATTATTTGGCTTCAAGGTTTCATGATGACTTTGAATCGGCTATTTTAAATGCCTTAAATGGTGGCGGGCAGAACCAGGCACGATCAATACTGACGGGTGCATTAGTTGGGGCACAAGTCGGGATAAATAATATACCAAAAAGGTTTCTTAACGGACTTAATGAAAAAGATGAATTATTAAGCTTAGCATCAGGCCTTTCTAAATTAGTTTAGTTTATTTAACGAGGCTACTTTATTTCTGTTTGTAATACTCTTGAGCTGAACAGTTCCAATTCCACACTCCTCTGGCTGCCTACTGCTCCTTTTTTATTTTTGCCTGTATTAACTAGAGGCAACCCTATAATCTTGATTAGGTATGTCTGATCACTCTACTAATTATATTTTTCTGCCGCCACTTCTAAGAAAGATGTAATAAATTCATGATATACTACCTGTAAATGGTTTTTCTTGTTACACACAAAATTAAATAAGAAGAGGCAAAGATGAAGGAATACGTACTGGAGAGTACCGATTTTTTAGTATCACAGACTGACGAGAAGGGTATTATACTCTTTGCAAATGATGATTTTTGCAAGATTGCCGGCTACAGGATTGATGAGCTGGTGGGAAAACCGCATAATATAGTTCGTCATCCGGACATGCCAAAAGCAGCGTTTAAAGAGTTGTGGGAAACGGTCAGAAACGACAAAGTCTGGAGCGGTTATGTAAAGAACAGGACTAAAGAGGGCGGCTTTTACTGGGTATTTGCAACCGTTTATCCGAAATATGACGCGCAGACAAAGGCAAAAACTTATATTTCATGCAGAAGAAAACCCTCCCCTCTAGAGATAAAAGAAGCCCAAGATTTATACGAAACATTAATATAGGACACCACCCTCATGAGTACTTTACAAAAAAATATTATATTAGTAACTGTTTTCACACTTTTAATCATATCTCTGTTTACGAGTGACTCAACTCTGCTTCACGCTGCTTTTGCAGCCGCGGCCTTCATCCTTACGTTTGGTATGCAGAACCTCCTCTCCTCTTCCAGTGAGCTACAAAAGACTCTAAAAGTGCTCGATGAGCTTGAAGAGCTGCTAGAGTTCAAAAGAAATAAAATAGCTGTAAACGAATCTACCGACAACAAATTAGAAATGTCTTTAAATAATATTGTCAAGAAGTATCAAGCCAGTGTGATAGATGATACTCGTGTTGCGGGAGAGATGGTCTTACTGTCCGACAGAGTTTCTAAAGGGCATTTCTCATGCCGGATAGAGGCGGACACAAAAACACCTTATGTCCATGTACTGAGAAAAAGCATGAACAACATGATGCAATCATCCGAAGAAAATTTAGACAATGCTATTTCAACCCTGCAAAGCTTTGCAAACGGGATGTTCGATGCAAGAAGTAAAATCAATGTTGAAGCAAAGATGGCCGACTTGCTGAACAATATCAACCTGCTTGGCGAGTCGCTTCAAAACATGCAAGAAGAGAATGTGAATTCAAAAAATGACATCATAGAGTCTTCTAACAAGTTAAACGACACTGTCGACACTATTTCAAATACGACTATCATCGAGCTTAAAGAGATGATAAACAATACTGTTTCTCGTATACATCATATATCCGCGAAAGAGAATGAGATGGTCGACAACCTTCAAACCCTTGTCAGTAACGCGAATGAAACCAAGGAAATCTTATCTACGATCGGCGATATCGCTGACCAGACAAACTTGCTTGCACTCAATGCCGCTATCGAAGCGGCCCGGGCCGGTGAACATGGCCGCGGATTTGCTGTCGTTGCCGATGAAGTCAGAAAACTGGCTGAAAGAACGCAAAAAAGTCTGGCCGAAACATCTGCTACCACAAATCTACTGATACAGTCGATTTCGGATAGCTCAGAGGCTTTAAACATGAACGCGAATGAAGTCAATGGCATCTCAGAAGAGATCAACCGCATAAGCAAAAAAATGGACGGGATCATAGAAACGCTGAATACTCTTGCAAAACAGTAATTTTGTTTTTAAATCTTGTGGATGTTTATATATAGCTGATCCCGTGCAGACCCTCTATATCATGCGCGGTTAAAAGCTTTAAGAGAGCAACTGCATGTTATAAGAGTGTGCCTCTCTTGGTTCCGTGCTCGTATTTACAGATCATTGAACCGGAATATAGGCATAGCCCTCATTTTGCTTATCAATGAGTCCAATAGCCGCATTGGGGACCATATGCACAAAGTTATAGATATCTTCTGAATCTAATTTGAGTCTGTCTAAACCAGATTTACACATTAAAAATGTCACATCATAGGTATCAACCATGGAAGAAATCCGTTTTTTCAAGTCCGTCTGCGCTTCAATAAGTTTTTTCTCCTCTTTGAAAGGAGAGTTTTTTGGCTCTTTAACAAAAAATCTATAAGCACCTCCATGAATGACTACGGCGACTTCCAACTCTTTCAAATTGCCTTCATAATGTGTCTTATGCGCGACAATACCCTTAAGGAGTTTTTTCTCAAAGGTCTGAATATTGCCTGTGGTAAGGTCAATAACCACTTTAGACACTTCCACATCAGCCTGCAGTATCCCGAACATTGCCAGATATAAAATTATCTTTTTCATAAATAACTCCCTGAAATTCATTTAACAAATACTAGCTAAATATTTATAAAAGGTATACCTATCAAGACCTTTTCCTATCTAAAGAAGAGATAAAAAACCTATTCCGTAGCATCCAATAGAATCTGTTCAAAATCCTTTTGTGCCTTCATCAGTACTTTTTTGGCCTCGGCATTATCTACATAGGCGCTGCTCATCCAGTTGTAAACGCCAGGAAAGCCCATGACAATCTTATCTTCGTCTTTTTTCTTGTAAAACATAAAGGTACAAGGAGCGAATGCCGCTGCCTCAGGGTTTGTTTTAGCAACCGTATAGATCACTTTGAGTTTACAGATCGAGTAGGTGTCATAAAAATCAAACGGGCTCTCTACTGTCTCTTCTTTTGTCAGCATGTAGTTATACTCAGTAAAATTGGACATGACAAACCCTGCAGGCTTGAAACCGTCTTCTATCACCATTTGAAGCTCTTCTTTACTCTCTTCCCAATCCTCATCTGTCTCATACTCAACCATAGTGACAAGAGGACCTTCCGCCTTAAGTGCTTGTTTTGAGTTTGTCATCTTTGCCGTAGGGAGTGCTTTCTTCAGCGTTTCAATCATACTTTTTTCAATTTTATGCAAAATCTCATCTTTAAAACCGACGATTTTCTCTTGAGCATTAGCCGTTAAAATCGATACGTGCAGGTTATCCTCGTTTTTTTCCTGATAAATCCCCACACCCATCGGTACAAAAATACCGGCATGCGGATACTTTTTAACAAGTTCTTGTGAATACTCTTCATGAAAAACCGTAAAAAGGTTAAATACCTTGAACTTTGTTTCTTTGAATTGGATCTTAAAAGGTCCGTTCATCTCCGTATTGGCAGAGATATAATAGCCGTTATCGGCAAAAGCTTTTTCAATAGTTGCAGGTGTATATTTACCCTCTTTATTTTTAATCTCAAAAAGGTATAAATCTCCCTGTGCATAAACATTACTGATCCCGATAATAAGATACAGTGCTACTAGAATTTTTTTCATTTTTTTCCTTATAATTTAATGTATATCCAGCCGGCTTTGACCCGCTCGATTATTTCAACGATACCCGCAGTTACGATTTCCGTTCCCTCTATCAGTTCCGCTTCGTCTATTTTTTTAGTGCGCATGGTATTTCCACAGGCTACAAATACTACGTCATAGAGCATCAGTGTGTTAACACGTTCTGCTATTTTTTTATGCTTTGTAAGCACGCCCTGAATTCCGCCCGCATAGGCCACAATTTCCATTTCCACTTTCTCAGGCCCGTAAAACTTCAAAACATTGTTAGCCGTACTTAGGACATGATTGATAGCCTTTTCATCGCTGCTAGCAATCGATAGCACGATCTGACGGGGTTCTGTCATAGACGGGACCGGTTCACTGAATTCTGTTTCACCAAAGAGCATAACGATCATGCCCACCAAGATTAGTATCTGTCTCATTTTAATACTCCTTGCATAGTTTTTGACTCAGGTCCATAAAGTCTTTCTTATCCCAGGAACCCTGAATCGTTTTGACAATCTTTTGATCTGAAGTCAAAAATATGAAAGTCGGTGTCACCTGCACCTTGATACCTTTAGGCAAGGTATCATGCGAAAGATTCAGTTTCACGGGTATAAAACAGGACTCAACCCACTTCTCCATCTCTTTGTCATTAAAGACCTTCTTGTCCATATCGCTGCAATAATGACAATTATCGCGTACCACATCAAGCATAAGCAGTTTATGGCTCTTCTTTGCTTTTAACAAGCCCTCTTCCCAAGTCTGCCATTGTACTGCCTGTAGAGTGATGAGTGAAGAGAGAGCAATAAGTATCAAGTGTTTATTCATCTTCCCATTCCAGCATACGATACGTTGCTTCTACGTTTTGTCTGTGCATCACATCATAAAATGCGACATTTTCATAGCTTTTCATCTTTATTTTTTCTACCGTTTCATCTATCTCCATTCCATTGTCCAAGGCATCTTGAACCTTCTGTCTAAGCTCGCTCAGATATCCGTATGTCAGGTCTAAGGCCGAAACGTCCGTCAACTCCCCGTGACCGCCGACAACGGTTTTCACGTCCATCTTTTTTATCTTATCAAGAACTTTTATCCATCCCTTGATGTTTCCGTCACGCAGGGAGGGAAGTCTGTCATTAAAGATAAGATCGCCCCCGAAGAGTGTCTTTATCTGAGGGATGTAGACGAAAAGGTCACTCTGCGTGTGCGCTTTATAATCTACATACATTATCTGTACCTGCATCGATCCTATATTTAACATCTCATCCTCATGGATGAGATCTGTCGGTATGGTCGGCACCGTTAAGGAATAGGCCTTAGGAGAAATACGGTGCGCCATCCTAGGAGTTTGAACGACGTCTACTAGGTTTTCAAATTCAAAAGAGCCGAGAATATTTGCTCCCAATGAAAGATAAAAACCGTTACCAAGCCAGTGATCGTCATGTATATGCGTATTGATGACATGCGATACCGGCGTGTTTTTGATCTTTTTCACATGCGAATATGCCTCTTTGGCATACTTGTATGTAGGTCCGGAGTCGATGACGAGCCAACTCGAGCCTGTGTCAACGAAACATGAATTGACCATGTTCCCGTTGTTGTTTGTATCCATCACCTCGGGCTTTCCAAAAAAACAGTACACGCTCTCATTGACCTTTACAGGCTTTAAGCCGTATTCAAAGGCTGACAGAAGCGATACGGTTGATAAGATAAGTCCAAGTGATTTCATCTGTTTTCCTTTTTAAAAGAAGTAGTTAACTTCGAAACGGTACTCGTTGTATGAGTTATAATCTTCTGCCTGGCCAGGAGTTTGGTCTGCATTGATCATTGCCGCACGCAGTTTAAGTTCCAGATTCGGTGCCGAATCAAAGGTCTTGAACACGTCTAGGTGAACGATGTTTCTGTCTGTCTTCTTAATACCGCCAAGCGCAAGCTTGTCGTCATCATAATCCATATCCGCATAATCTATCGCACCGCGGAGACCCGGAACCATATCTGCCTTACCGAAATCGTATGCTGCTTTTATCATATACGATTTCGTGTTTGCTTCCCAGTTGTACTGAGCCATAGAACGCGTATATCCACCCGTCGGGAATCCACGCCAAGGAGCGATAATATCAGCGTCATCACTGATAGCCGAGTAACCTGCCATCACGCTTCCAGCACCCTTGGCAAGCTTAAGACGCGCCATCCATGCACTACCGTCTACGCTACCGGCATCCTTATAACCTTTTTGAGCTCCAGTAAGACCTGCAACTGAACCAGTCAGCGCAGCACCACCGATTGCTCCGGCACCCTCATCCATCTGGTGAATATAACGTACGCCCGGTGTTAATGACCAACCGCTCTCGCCAAGTTTGACCTTGTAGTTCGCCTCGGCAATTGCAGATGAAACGAAACCGTCGATATACATACCGTCCAGATTGAGTTTAAGTCCTTTGATAGACTTGTTCTCTACCGTTGCAACCAGCATGTTCGGTTCAACTTCTTCGCCTGCAGCGAGAATATTAGCGACACTCAGACCTGCATGTTTACCAGCATCATCGTTTTCGTTAAAACCGTCAACAGCAATAATACTGTGAAAGTCACGGTGATCACGAAGCTTTTGACGCGTGAAGTACGCTGCTCTGAGTTTTGTGTCTGCAAGGTCTTTGCTCTCGATCGAGTAGCCCTCGAATGTATTCGGGATCATCTTCGTATCATTTGAACGCAACAGAGTACTTTCAAAGATCTGACGACCGACTTTTACACTGCTTTTTGCAAATTTATATTCAAGATATGCCAATGCAAGAACGTCGATATGTGAACCCGAACCCGTTGCTCTTGAATATGTGTCTTTTCCTGCTTTACCGAAATCTTTAGTACCAAACGCAGCATCCGTATTGTCCGTTTCGATTGTATGCGTCGTATACATACCCGCAGTCGCACCGAAACCGCCAAGATAACCTGTACTGTAGATCAGACTACCGCCGACGCCCCACGCAGAGTTATCCTGTGTTTTACCCGGGTTTTCATTCTCCCAGTCCCAATGGAACATGTTAGAACGCAGACGTCCGTAAAGCACACCCTCACTGAACATTTCGTCAAACGAGTTAACAGCCTTCGGCGTTACCTTATACTTGATACTCATGTTGTTTTTCATATCGCGTTTTTCTGTTTTCAATGCATGTGCCGATGTCGCGCCAACTAAACATGCCGCTGCAATCGCAGCCAACTTAATAGTCTTATTCGTTTTCATTCATAACCTTATCAAAATTTAATTATAAGTATGACATAATTCAACTTGAACTTGTTCTTATACATACTCACACTCTGATGGTAGCTCCCACTATCATCTCCTCAGACTACATTACTGTAACTCAACTTTTTAACACCGGATTCCCTTGGTCGGCATCTTTGAGAACACTTCAGCATGTTTTCAAAGATACCGACCAAAGGTCAGGCAAGCCGTTTTAGCAGCTTGTCTTTCCTTTTTCCGGACATCCGCAGTCGTAATCAAGCAAGGTAACATTACTCTTATTGCTTACATCAACCACTTTTTGGCGCTTGATGTAATCACGTGTCACATCATAAACGGCACGGATCTTCTCTTCTTGCAGGTTTTCACCCGCATTTTGAAGATTTCCGCCCCATGAAGAGATGATGTACGTGCGTTCCGGATCAAAAGGCTTACCGCCGATTTTCAAATTCGTGATACGCTGTCCCGGTTTCGCAGCGACTGTCATATCATAGGTGACACCGCCCAAACGACTCATATCCCCACCTTGCTGATAAAGCGGATTTGCATTAAATACATTATCCGCAATGTCTTCAAGAAGGGAAGCTATCCTTGCGCCTTTGAGCTCAAAAGTATACACATTCGGATAGGTGATACCACACATCTCGTATACATTGTCCATCAAGATGTCATCTCCCGGAAGGACTGTTGTCCCCCAGCGGTAACCCGGTGTAAACGAGATATCACACTTCATCTCGTCCATGATCGCATCATTGATCAGCTGATCAAAGGTTGAATGGAAAGTATCACGTTTATATAACAGACCCTTAGTCTGACCCAGAACCTCGTTAAGCTCAGCATCAAAAGGAGCATAAAGCTCATTCACAAGTTTTACACCTGCAGGATCGGCCGGAATGATATTCGAAGCGATCGGAATCAGCTTATACTCATAATCTTTAACCTTGTGGTCTTGGATATCAATATCCAGGCGACCGATATATTTACCATGACTACCCGCGATAACGATCACAGTACCGTCAATGGTAATAGGTTTTGGCGAAGGATCATGCGTGTGTCCGCTTAGGATAAAGTCGATACCGTGAACTTTTCTAGCCACTTCCTGGTCTACGCTGAACCCGTCGTGAGAAAGTACGACAACACAGTCAACCTTATGCTCCTTGCGCAATTCATCTACATACTCCTGAAGCGTGTCCAGACGAAGTCCGAAACTCCACCCTTGTGTGAACTCTTTCGGGTTCGCTGTTGATGTAAACGGAAATGACTGACCGATAATACCGATCTTTGCACCCGCACGCTCTTGAATCGTATACGGTTCGAAGATCAGCTCTTCATACTCATCCGCGAATGGATCATCTCCGATAATGTTCTGAGAGATAAACTTGGCATCAAGCTTCTCGATCAGCTCTTGAACACGCTCTTTACCGTAAGTGAATTCCCAGTGGCCTACCATCACATCTACGCCAAGATAGTTCTGCGCTTTAACGATCGCCTCACCGCCTGTCTTCAGTGCAACACCCGTACCCTGCCATGTATCCCCGGAATCCAGGAAAAGTACATTGTCATTACCGCGCTCACTCTTAATCTGGTTGATCAAGGTTTTCATGTGAGCAATACCGCCCATCTTACCAAACTTTTCAGCCAAGGCTTCAAAATCCATATGCGTATCAAAATATGCATCTAATGAACTCGGCTCTAGTCCGTAATGCTTGGAAAACGCCTCGCCACATAAGAACCCCGGTGTTCCCGTAAGGTTAGGTGCCGAGATCAGTGTAGACGGCTCTCTCCAATACAAAGGTTTGATATGCGCATGCAGATCGCACATGTGAAGCAGTGTCACATTACCTTTGGCATTAAAATCATACAAATCTTGCAGTGAGACATCAGCAGGGTTTTTATCGCCGACAGTCGTAGCACAGCCGTTTGAGACCGTCACCAGTCCCAATGCCGCTGCAATTTGCATAAAATCTCTTCGTGAAATATCCATTTAACTACCTTAACGTTTCAGGCCAGGAATTGCGATTTCCTTGCCTTTTGCTTGTTGTGTAACATACACTTCTAGTGCCACCATCTCTTTAGAACCGAGAGGGATTACTGCCAACAGGGCATTATTCATACAACCCTGAAAACGGCGTGGCAAGGTTCTAAGTGAAGACTTAGTCATACGATAAGCCGGCCATGTTCCGCCCGATGCAGATTCGCCCAGATCAGGAAGAGGCTGCGTACGCAATATACCGCCGATCACATCAGGAGAGTGACAGCTCATACATGAAAGACCGCGTCCGCCGCGTTTGGTCGTAAAGACCTCTTCGCCGAAGGCATAGGCTTCTTTCATATGTTTGTTTGCTTCTACATCGATATTGATCTTTTCTTCGTTTGCAATTGATTTGGCATAAGCACTCATTGCAAACATATCTTTGCTTTTTAGCTTAAAGGGCGTATGCCCGTTTTGTGCCATCAGAGCCTGAAGCACTTGATCCAGTCCTACAACCATACCGAGCTTATCGATATAACGCGGAAAACCGGCGATATAAACAGGAAGATCATCCTCGCTTACTTCTAAAAATTTTGCCAGACCGGCATCCCCGCCACAAAACTCTTCAAGTGCTTCTTCACCAGATGCAATCATAATATCCGCCGGATTGTTTTCTAACATCTCGGCATACATAGCACGATCAGAATCACTCATGGCAAACTGATCTCCTCCAAAAGCCAACAC
>CAXGZT010000080.1:0-10557 GCA_964014335.1 uncultured Campylobacterales bacterium
GGTCTCGAAGAAGGTTTTTTACCTCTTATCGGAGACGGAAGCGATACGGAAGAGGAGAGACGTCTGGGCTATGTCGCTATCACGAGAGCTGAGTCTGAGCTCACCATGTCCCACGTTGCCAGCCGCTTCTACAAGGGCCGCCGTACCGAACTCAGCAAAAGCCGGTTTTTCAAAGAGACAGGCTTATGCGAAGGCTCTTTTATCCTTGAGAAAAACACCTCCTTCAAAAAAGGCGACCTGGTACGCCACAAGATCTTTGGAGCAGGAAGAATACTCGGCGTCAGCAAGGCGGGAAAAGATTTCAAGCTCAAGATCAATTTTGGCGGAAATCATAGAGAGATCCTCTCCTCCTTCGTAGAAAGACTCTAATGCCGAAGAAATACCGATTAACGACCGCCAAAGGCTTATTTTGCAACAGAAACTTCGAGGACTCGCTTTGAACAAGATCGTCGTCGCCTACAAACCCACCGGCTTAAGTTCAAACCAGTTTCTTGGCCGGTTAAAGCGTAAATACAAGGTCAAAAAGGCCGGCTATTCAGGTACGCTCGACCCCTTTGCCAAGGGTGTTTTGATCATTGCCTTCGGAAACTTTACCCGTTTTTTCCGTTTCCTGGACAAGGCGCCAAAAAGCTATAGGGCCACGCTCTGGCTGGGAGCAAAAAGCGATACCCTGGACATCGAGCATGTCAAAGACCCTCAAATCCTTGAGCCTTTTCAAGAAGATGAGATCGTCTCTGTACTTGAAAGCCTTCAGGGTGAGTTGGAGTATGCTCCGCCCATCTATAGCGCGAAAAAAATTGACGGTGTACGTGCCTATGACCTGGCCCGTGCGGGCGAAGAGGTCGAGCTGAAAAAAATAAGATCAACGATCTACGGTATCAAGCTTAATCACTACTGCCATCCCTTTGTCACCTTTGAAGCCACCGTAAGCGAAGGCACCTATATACGGAGTCTAGGCGAGATGATCTCGAAAAAATTAGGCGTTGATGGTTCTTTGAGTGCATTAGAGCGCTTGCGAGAAGGAAGCTTTTGCTATAATGGTGAAAATCCTATCTCACCCCTGGATGCATTGAGCATGGAGCGTATCCGTTTCAGCGGAGATATAAATGACATCTGGCTGGGTAAAAAGATTTCTATTGAAGCACTGAGTACCGATAAAGACGGTATATATCTGCTCCATGACGATCAGCTTGCCGCTGTATTGGAAATAAAAAATAAAAAAGTTTCGTACTTACTAAACAAGGTTCCCTTATGTTAATTCTTTCACGTAAACTGGAAGAAGCCATCTGGCTTGGTGACAATATTAAGATCAAGATCATGGGTATAGAAAAAGGCACGGTAAAACTTGGTATCGAGGCCCCTTCGGACGTCACGATACTGCGTGAAGAGCTGAAAGAGGCTGTAGCCGACGTCAACAAACAGGCCTCAAGTACAAGAGATCAGCTGCATGAACTTCAAGACTTTATGAGTAGCTTCAAGAGATGAAAAAGTATAAGGCTTTTGCCAAGGTCAATATTTTTTTAAAGGTCACCGGAAAACGCGGAAATTACCATGAGATATTTTCACGTTTTATGAAGCTGCCTCATCTTTATGATGAGCTTAGTTTTGAACCGAAACAGACAAACAGTGAACCCGGTTTCGTCTTATATGGCGACTTTGACTGTGAGACGGAACAGAACACCGTCTACAAGGCCTATAAGGCTCTTTTGGAGGAGACTGATTCACAGCCCCTGGCGAAGCTCATCGAGACCTATGCTATAAGAGTCGATAAAAAAATCCCCTCTTTTGCCGGTTTAGGCGGGGGAAGCTCCGATGCCGCGACCTTCTTAAAGATGTGTAACAACACACTGGACTTGGGCTTAAGCCTGAACGAACTAGCTAAAATCGGTTCACACGTGGGTGCAGATGTTCCTTTTTTTATTTATGACTACAGTGCAGCGAATGTTTCGGGAATAGGCGAAATCGTCGAAAAGTTTGACGAAGAGTGTCTGGATATAGAGACGCTTACCCCCAGACTTGAAGTCAGCACGCCCGCTGTATACCGATGCTTCAGGGAGACTTTTTACAAGGAGCTAGGTCCCGACGAGTATGCCAAACTCAGTGTCATGAGCTCGAAAGAGGTGCTCGAAACATACTCTATAGCTGAGGCGCTCGATCTTTTTGAACCGGCTCTCCAGCTCTACCCAGAGCTCAAAAACAGCTACCAGAAAGGATGGTTCTTCTCAGGAAGCGGAAGCACCTTCTTTAAATTAAAAAACTAAAGACGCACTCAAACGTGTGTCGGCTTAAGCTTGAGTCATATCCCCTCTGCCCTGTTGTGACAGGCAGAAGATAAGACTCAGCGTGACTGAAGGGGCTTCTGCTCTTTTGGCGCAAGGAGAATAAAAATGGGCGAAACAATTGCCAAAAATAAAAAAGCATATTTTGATTATCATATAGAGGAAAAACTCGAGGTCGGTCTGGAGCTGCTGGGCAGTGAAGTCAAAGCACTCCGCGCGGGCAAGGCCCAGCTGAAAGAGTCCTATGTCCGCTTCATCAAGGGTGAGCTTTTTTTGATGAACGCGCACATCGGGGTCCTCGATACGACACATGCTTATTATAAACATGACGAGCGCCGTATACGCAAGCTCCTCCTGCATAAGAAGCAGGCAGCGAAGTTTGCCAAAGCGGTCGACAGAGACGGTATGACCATCGTCTGCCTCAGCCTCTATTTTAATCATAAGAACCTGGTCAAAGCGCAGATCGCGGTGGCCAAGGGAAAACAGCTTCACGACAAGCGTGCCGATCTTAAGCAAAAAGACATGAAGCGTGATATTGCCAGAGCGATGAAAGAGTACTAGATGAGATTGACGCAGGAGCAGATTGAAGAGTTTAAGACTAAGGGCTTCCTTCTTATAAAAAACTTTGCCGAAAGCAGTTTATGTGATGAGATCCGTAAAAAAGCACTGGAGCACCTCAATCAACAGATCGAACCTCTTGAGAGTGAGGAGGAGTACCAGCAAAAAGGGAGCTCTAACTTCACGATACGGCGGCTCCGTCAAGTTTACGACAGGGACCCTCTCTTTGCTGCATGGATGAAAAATAGAGAGATACGCCCTCTCCTGGAGCAGCTGCTCGGGGAAGAGCCTTGTCTACTTTTGGCACATCACAACTCCATCATGACCAAGCTTCCCCAAAAAAGTTCAATCACCTCCTGGCATCAGGATATACGGTACTGGCATTATGAAAACGACAACCTTTTATCCGTCTGGCTAAGCCTGGGAGACGAGCGTCTTGAAAACGGTCTGCTTGAGTTTATTCCAGGATCTCACAAGATGAACTTTACCCCTGAGCAGTTTGACGAGCGCTCCAGTTTCAGAGATGACCTCAAACAGAATCAAGATATCATCTCCGGGCGTGTGCATCATGATCTGAAGAAGGGAGACATCATCCTTTTTCACGCCAAGACCCTGCATTACGCCCGTCAGAACAAGACGGACAGGGAAAAGATATCCTTTGTCTACAGTGTACGCGGAGTCTCCAACAAACCCTTAGAAAACACCCGCAGTGACTTCAAAGAGATTCTTCTTTAGCAAAGTATGAGGATTTTCAAAGAACTCAGCATCATCTTTTTCTTCTACCTTCTTGGCGAAGCTCTTGCCATGACTCTGCCTTTCAGCTTTCCCGGAAGTCTTCTCGGTATGCTCCTGCTTTTTTCGGCACTGCTCTTCAAATGGGTCAGGATCGAAGAGATCAAGCTCGTAAGTGAGTTTCTGCTTAAGCATATGGCCCTGTTCTTCATTCCTGCCGGAGTATCCGTTATGGCTTCGTTTGCTCTGATTGAAGCCTATATTATCCCAATCTCTGTGACCCTGCTTCTTTCAGCTCTCTTCATGCTTGCCTTTATTGCCCTGCTCGTCGATTACTTCGTCAAAAGAGTCGAAGATGCCTGATCTCTTTTTCAACCCCCTCTTCGGTCTCCTCCTGACCCTTGCCTGCGGTTCGCTTTTTTGGTGGCTTAAAGGGTTCAAAAGACTTTCATGGGTCAACCCTCTGCTCTTCAGCACCCTGCTGATAATAGGTCTGCTTCAAAGCTTTAACATCCCTTATGAGGCCTATAAAAAAGGAGCTGACTTCATCCATCTTTTTTTGGGACCTATTACCGTTGTCTTGGCCGTTCCCCTGTATGAACACAGGGCAGAGTTTCTTCGTTATAAGACCGCTATCCTTGGCGGGACAATTTTGGGTTCACTCTCTGCCCTGGTCTCCGTTTATCTCCTGGGACATCTTTTTGGCCTCTCTGACCTGTTTATCCATTCCCTTCTTCCCAAATCGACGACAACCCCTATCGGTATCGCCGCCAGCGGGATCCTGGAAGGCATAATCGGACTGAGCGTGCTGAGTATCGTCATCACCGGTATCTTCGGGGCCTTTGTCGCTCCGGTACTGTTTAAACTCTTTCGTATAAAAAGCCCTGTTGCCAAAGGCCTTGCCCTGGGCGCGACTTCACACGCTGTCGGAACGGCCAAAGCCTACGAGATCGACAAACTCGCCGGAGCGATGAGCGGCCTGAGTATCGGTATAGCCGGTCTTATCAGTATATTATGGATAGTCGTTTTCAGGCTGTTTTCTTGAGCGTCGATCTCTATCTGAAATAAAAAGAGGGAAACCCCTTAAAAAAGGGGAGAGAAGAGGAAGGCTCCTTAGAGCCTCTGACTTTTAATGTAGATCTTTCCAGATCTGTTTTTTCCAAAGGAAGGCAGCGATGATAAAGAAGATCATGTAGATCATCACATACATACCGACTCTGTTACGCTCGTCTTTTTTAGGATCACCGGCCTCTTCCAGATAGGCAACGACTTTCTCGGCCGATTCGGCGTTAACGCCGACACGAGGCATGGAGGTTCCAAGCAGAAGCCGTTGAGGGTCTTCTACGAAGGCAGAGATGTAGTGCGCTCCGCGAGAACGGATGTACATGGAAAGATCAGGAGGAAGTTTCCCCATATATCCTGTTATACCCTCTTGTGCATCTAGATGATTGATGCCAAAAGCCATCTCCTTTCGTTTGTCCTTGAAGCTTGGTTTTGTACCGATGATCGTCCAGTTCTTATAGCGCACGTCATGACAACGTCCACAGGCATCCTGGAAAGCAATCTCCGGAGTGATCTCTTCCGGCTTAGGCGCGATCTTTTGAAGATAGGCAATAACATCAACGATCTGCTGATCCGTCGTTACCATATACTTCACACTTTCCATCTG
Source organism: uncultured Campylobacterales bacterium (assembly GCA_964014335.1). GTDB lineage: Bacteria > Campylobacterota > Campylobacteria > Campylobacterales > Sulfurimonadaceae. Next base: position 5,239 of record CAXGZT010000080.1, read on the forward strand.
GTGATGGCGCACGATTGAGAACTTATGATCGACATTCGATGCCATTGCAGGGTCTTTGATCAGACCGATCAAATAATTTCGATCATACAGGACACCCGAAGTCTCAAGATCAGGCGGAACAACCCCACCCATAGAGACACTACCACCACCGATGTGACAGCCTGTACAACCCACATCATATACCGCTTCACCGGCAACTGCGTCACCCTCGAGGGCAGAAATACGTTCTACGTCAGCCCAAAAAGCCTTTTTTCTGTCACGTCTCTCTTCGGCAGTCTGCATATCCGCTTCAAGCATGCCGATCTTTTTAGCATCAGGTTTCTCCTGTGCTTTTTCAGCCGTTATAGCATCTCTGATCTGAGAGATCTTACTGTCTATTTCTGCAATATCAGAATTTCCGTTGTATTTAAAGCCTTCAATCTCTACATGAGGATGCATCTGCCCGTGAGCGAAAGGCTCTACCAGCCAATATGTCAGAAGCGAAAAGGCGACAACAACGCTTAAAATAAATAACTCTTTTTTCATCTATTGTCCCTTAACTTTTTTTTCAATTTTAGTGATAAACGGAAGCGCTATCCACAAGGCAAAGAACACCAATGCAGCAACAAGGCCGATAAGGTTCCAGTCCCCTTCAGGAGGCAGTTTTCCCATGGCCGTCAGGACGATCAGGTCAACAACCATTATCCAGAACCAGACCGCGAACGGACCGCGGCGGTTTGCCGGAGCGGCATTCGGACTTCTGTCCATAAACGGAAGGGCAAAGAAGATCACCTGGGCAATACCGAAGGCGATAAGGCCGATATCCTTAGAGAAAGGGCGCAGGATCTCGTAAGACCATAAAAAGTACCACTCAGGATAGATGTGCGCCGGTGTAACAAGACCGTCTGCCGGATCAAAATTGACCGGATCCATGGCAAAACCGTATTGCCAGAAGGTCAAATAGAAAAAGAACATCAAAAAGATAGAAACGACAAACATATCCTTGGACATAAAATCATTCCCAAAACGGATCACTTTTGAATCGGCTTTGTCACCATCTAGATACTTTTTAGACTCGGCTTCAAAATCTATCTCTTCGCCCTCCTGATTGTTGACGTGAGGGATACGAAGTGCCGCGAAATGGATACCGATCAGAGCGATGATCGCCAGAGGCAATAGTAGTACATGCAGCATAAAGAAACGGTTCAAAAAGGCCTGTCCCGGGACATAATCCCCGCGGATCCACTCGACCACACCGTTAAGCTCCAAAGAACCGGCAGAGAAGAGGTTGGTAATAACCATACCCGCCCAGTAGGACATCTGACCCCACGGAAGCATATAACCGGAGAAAGCCTCGGCCGAGAAGGTGACGAAAAGAAGCATACCGGAGATCCAGATCATCTCACGTCCTTTTTTGTAAGAGCCGTAGTAAATACCCGTCAACATATGAATATAGATGATAAGGAAAACAACCGAGGCCGCTACCGCGTGGATATGTCTCCATAACCAGCCGAAACCGACCTCCTGCATGATCGTGTAGTTCACACTGTCAAAGGCCGTCTCGACATTTGGCTGATAATACATCAATAAAAATATACCCGATATCAAGAGCAGTCCGAAAGTGACGGCCAGGACCATCCCCATCGCCCAAAGAAAGTTGATGTTTTTCGGAATCCAGTACTCGGATGCCATGACTTTTTCAACTTTTTCGATGGCTAAACGCTGGTTCAGCCAATCTTTTACACTCGTTGCTTTTTCAAAATGTGCCATTTACTCCCCTTTCTTAAGCGACGACGCCGTCAGCTTTCATTTTTTTGTATTCCGGACCCTCTTCACCAAGCAGAACCGTATTTCCCGTGATCTTAAACGGTGGAATCACGAGCGGAGACGGAGGCGGTGATTTTGTCTGGATACCCGAAGTATTGAACTCTCCGCCGTGACAGGCACACATAAAGTCTTTTTTCGCTTCTCTATAGGCCGGGATACACCCCAGGTGGGTACACAGACCGATAGTTATCATAAAGTGAGACCCCTCGACAATGATGTCGCGCGCCGTTTCCTCTTTGCTCTGAGCCGCGACCATCTCGGCCGTCTTTTTCAAAACAAAGATAGGTTTCCCGCGCCATTTTTCTACGACAAGCTTGTTCTCTTCAACTGAAGAGAGGTCAAGCTCCGTAAAACCCGCTGCTTTTACACTTGGAAGCGGATCCCAAGATTGTTTCATGGCTACTAATGAACCAACAGCACCAATGCCGGCAACGGCACCAAATGCCTTGCCCATAAACCCGCGTCTGCTCGATTTTTCCATTTTTTCTCACTTTTTTATCTCTTAAGTATCAACAATTTACAAGTACATTTGTCAGTCACTTATAAAATATAGACACTTCTTATGAAATCAACCAGCCCATAGTACTTGATTATGATTTAATTAAGAATAAATTTAAAACTTTTTGAATAAATTCAGCTATATTTGTAGCACTTGAATTTAACCCTTGACATTCATGTGCTCTTCTTGCCTGGATGCCCCTCTTCAAACCTGTCATCTCACCGAAATATAGAGAGGGGGCATTTCATAGGATCTTAGGTAGGGGGTTTCTTGGGGTATATATGAAATGAAGTATTCTGTAGATATTGTTTTACGGTATAACTGTTTTAAACCTTTCTCATACTCGCTTTTAACCGTAAAAGAAGTATGCAAGAGTAGCGAAACGGTGTTTATAAAACGCTCTCAACGGCTTTGGACCGGGCAGCTACCCGACTTTATTATTTTTTGCATCCATTTTGATATAAATCTGTAAGATCTCTATGGCGGCCGGCGTGACTCCGGATATCTGCGAGGCGGCCTGCAGGGTCGGCGGATTGAAGGTCTCAAACTTTTCGATCATCTCGTTGCTTAGACCCTTGACGATCCTGAAGTCGAACCCTTCGGGTATCTTCATATGCAAAAGCTTCTTCATCTTCTCGATATCCTGCAGCTGCTTTTCAATGTATCGCGCATATTTTGCTTCGATCATGATCTGGTTTTGGACATATTCGTCAAACTGGGCAATACGCGGTTCAAGTTTCAGAAGTTTTTCCAGGGTAAAAGACTTTCTGGCGGCGATGTTGATCGCAAGCGTCTTATCTGTGATATGAAGCTCGCCCATCTCGGACAAGAAATCCAGGAACTCCTTGTTCGGCGTACACTCGTTCTCGTTTAGATAAGCTACGCCCTTGTCTATCTGTGCTTTTTTGAGATCAACCTCGGCCAGGACTTCGTCCGACAAGAGACCAAGCGCATGCCCATATCCGCTTAGACGCAGGTCGGCAGACTCCTCACGCAGAAGCAAACGGTACTCGGCGCGTGAGGTAAACATGCGGTAAGGTTCTTTCGTCCCCTTGGTCACAAGATCGTCTATCATCACACCTATATAGGCCTCGTCGCGTCGCAGTATAAAGGGCTCTTTTCCTTCGTTTGCCAAAGCGGCATTGATACCTGCCATCAGGCCTTGGGCCGCAGCCTCTTCATAGCCAGTCGTCCCGTTGATCTGACCCGCGAGGTAAAGGTTCTTGATCTTTTTCGTCTCCAGAGTATGCCTGAGCTCAGTCGGGTTGATGTAATCATACTCTATCGCATACCCGTAACGTACTATTCTCGCATTTTCCATCCCCTTCACGGAGTGAATCATTTCGCGCTGAACATCCGGCGGCAGAGAGGTACTCATCCCGTTGATGTAACACTCGGTGTTATCCATGGTCTGAGGTTCGATAAAAAGGTGATGACGCTCTTTGTCTCTGAAACGATTAATCTTGTCTTCAATACTTGGACAATATCTCGGCCCCACGCCTTCGATCTGTCCGGAAAAAAGAGGTGCTCTATGGAAGTTTGACTCGATGAGCTCATGCGTCTTCTCGTTCGTGTAAGTGATATAGCACGGAAGCTGTTTCTTGTCCGCCTTGAAACTCTCTCTGTCCGTACGGAAGGAAAAGGGCGCAGGCAGCTCGTCGCCCGGCTGAGCTTCCATTACGGAAAAATCTATACTCGAACTGTCCACGCGAGGACAGGTCCCTGTCTTCAGCCTGCCCACATCCAGACCGATCTCTCGGAGCTGAAGCCCCAGCTTTTTTGCCGAGAACTCTCCGAAACGGCCGGCTTCGTGAGTCGTCTCCCCGATATGGACGACACCTTGCAAAAAGGTGCCTGTGGTCAGGATGACTTTGGAAGCCATATACTCATTCAAGAACTCGGTCTTGACACCGACGACGCCCTCCTTATCCAAGATAAGCGTATCGACTGTTTCTTGCAGAAGCTGAAGGTTTGGCGTATTAAGCGTGATGTTCCGTGCGATCACCCTGTATCTGTCCATATCGATCTGAGCGCGGGTCCCGCGCACGGCGGGTCCTTTTGCAGCATTCAGGATACGAAACTGTATCCCTGCCTCATCGGTGATCAGGCCCATCTGACCGCCGAGGGCATCCAGCTCTTTGACAAGATGCCCCTTGGCTAAACCGCCGACGGCAGGATTACACGAGGTTGCCCCGACATTTTCAGCCAACATTGAGACTAAAAGCGTTTTTTGATTCATTCGAGCAGAGGCCAAGGCTGCTTCAATGCCGGCGTGTCCGCCGCCTACGACTATCACATCATACTTTATCATTTGCATCCGATCTGAACCTATTTTAAAGGTTGAGAAAATTTATTTAAGTAGTGCAATTATACCTTGTCAAAGTCTATTTATGGACTTAATGATCAATTCACTTCATAATTTGAAAAAATATTTAATATAACAGTTGTAGATATTATTTTTTAAGGCAAAGACTTGGATGAGCATCTCGCTGAAAAAGAGCGTTTACATGATGTTTATAGAGCAAGAGCCTGCTCAAAACAGGAGAGGCCACTGACGGAGACCGAGCCCACTTTATAAAAAGCAACTAATGTGAACATCCACTACTCTATTTTAGATTGTAGAATGTACAATAAAGTTTACATTAATCTGGGTGGAGCTATGTCCGATACGATCATATTTGCAGAAGAACCTTCTCCTCAGTCTATCAGGAGTGTAAATCCATGGAAACTTTTTATTGTTGATGATGATAAAGACATACATGAGATCACCAAACTTGCCCTAAAAGACCTCAAGTTTAAAGAGAGACCCATCTCTTTTTCATCTGCATACAGTGCTGAAGAAGCTATAGAGCTCTTAAAAGAGGATCCTCAATTTTCCATTGTCCTGCTTGATATCGGCATGGAGACCAATGACGCCGGTTTGGAGGTAGCCAAGTTTATCCGCCAAGAGCTCAAAGACGATATTACCCGTATTATCATCCGTACCGGTCAGCCGGGGGATGTTCCAAAGCAGG
>CAXGZT010000081.1:0-10371 GCA_964014335.1 uncultured Campylobacterales bacterium
AACGGTTACGTCACAGGGCCTATAATGCCCTCTTCATTTAAGGTTAAATAGTGTAGATTTCCGCATTCAATTCACATAGGCAAATCATGAAAAACATCTCCATTAAAACAAAACTCGTCATCATAAGCGTACTGATAGCATTCAGCGGACTTTTTTCCATTCTGTTTTATATCTACTCCATCTCTCACATCAATGAGTTTAAAGATCTCCAATACAGTTTCATGAAGATAGAAAAAGAGATGCTGACTCTGCGCCGAAACGAGAAAGATTTTCTCATGCGCCATGATTTAAAATACAGCGAAAAATTTCATAAAAACTTTCAAAGCCTCTCTGCCGAGGTAGAGCAGATCAAACAGAAGCTGCAAGATCTGGGACTGGACGATACCGGTATCAGGCATATCATAAGGTATTTCAAGCAATATCAGCAGAGGCTGGACACCCTCGTTTCCATGCAGACCTATATAGGTCTAAGCCCTAAAGAGGGCCTATACGGCTCCTTGAGGGCTTCTATTCATGAAGCGGAAGCGGCGATCAAAGGAAGTCGAAACACCCCTTTGGAAGCGGCGATGCTTACCCTGCGCCGGAACGAAAAGGATTTTATGCTCAGACGTTCGCAAAAATATATTACAAAGTTTGACACGAATTACGCGAAAGCGGTAGAAATCGTCAAAGCCTCAGAAAACGCGCAGACTCTGCTGCCGCTGTTCGCGGCTTATCAAAAGGACTTCATGAAGCTGGCTAAAGCCGAAAAAGAGATCGGACTCAACCATAAAGAGGGACTGCAGGGAGTGTTGCGAGAGACGATCCATAATACCGAAGCCATTTTTAAAAAAGAGCAGGCTAATTTAAAATCCCTTACCTCCGAACAGATATCTCAAGAGAAATTAAAAAGTATTTTCTTTATCTCCCTCTTTTCTCTCTTGATCCTCAGTTTTGCACTCTATATTGCCAGGATTGTCAAAGGACGACTGACATACTTGTGCGAAGAGATGGAGCTTATCGCCCACACCAAAGATCTTACGAGAATTAATACAGAAAGAACCTTGCTAAAAGATGAAGTAGGCGAGGCATTTAAATCATTTTACCAGCTTATCGATGCCTTTAAAGTCATTTTAGATGATGCCAATCGTATGAGTTACGAAAACCTTACCATCTCCGAAGAGCTGACCTCCTCCTCTAATGCAGTCGCCAACAATATAGACAAGGCTTCAAACGTTGCGCTTAGGACATCAGAAAACACCCGTGGGCTTCAAAGCAAGATCAACACCTATGTCGAAGAAGCGAAGCAGAACAAAAAGGAGATCATTACGGCCCAGAGCAGACTCGAAGCTGCCAAAAACGATATTATGACGTTAACGCAAAAAGTACGCTCGACCTCCGAGATAGAGATCGAGCTGACCCACAGTATTCAAACCCTCTCCCAGGAAGCCGAACAGGTTAAGGAGGTGTTAACCGTCATTTCCGACATCGCTGACCAGACCAACCTTCTGGCTCTAAATGCCGCCATTGAAGCAGCCCGCGCAGGCGAGCACGGCCGCGGGTTTGCAGTCGTTGCCGATGAAGTAAGGAAGTTGGCAGAACGGACACAAAAATCGCTGATAGAGATATCCTCGACCATCAATATCATCGTCCAGTCCATCCTCGACATAAGCGCCCAGATGAAAATAAACTCCGCTGACATCGAATCTCTGGCTACCATTGCAGGCAATGCAGAAAATGACATTAACGATACTGCGGTGATCATGCAAAAAGCCGTTACAGTGAATGAAAAAACCGTTACCGATTTTATTAATACGAATGAAGACATCAACACCGTCAATAGAGAGATAGAAGAGATAGATCAGTTTTCAAAAAGCAACCAATCAAGTGCCGAAGAGATAGCGACCGCCTCTAAGCATCTCTTCGAACAGACCGATAAACTGAATGATCGCATCAAACAGTTCAAGACCTAGCCCTTCTCTTTCAGTCGGTAAAACTCAGCTCACCTTGGGGTATTGGACTCTGTTCTGAATCCAAAAATGTTTTCCTGGCGATCGTCCTAGATATTGAGGCGTTTCCAGAAACCGCTGCGCAGCCAGAGCAGCGATAATAGCAGACAGACCCCCCAGCCAATGACCTCAGCAAACCAGATCGACTCCAGAGAAAAAGCGGCGAGCAATGCCGCATAATAAGCATAACCCAGTACAGACAGAGAGACCAAGATCTCTATTGCCAGGGTGACCATCGTATCTCCCGCTCCGGCAAGGGCCGAAGCAATGATATCTGCCGGTACAGCGACTATAGTCGCCAGCACGATAACCATGAGTGTCATCGTCGCACTCTCAATGATCTTATCATCCGGTGAAAAGATCGCCAGTACGTACTCCGGAAAGAAGAGAGTCGCTGCGAGTACGGGCAGGACTGTCAGATAGCCCAGCTTAACCGTCTTAAAGACCAGCTCTCCTACATCCCTCTCCTCTTTTTGCCCGATCAGATTGCTCACCATCGAGCAGACCGTTTCGGCAAAAGCATCGATGGGGATCAGCAAGAGCGCATAGCAGCTGAAGATGATCGTCGCAACAGCCATACTCTCTTCACCGAGCTGTTCGATGATAAGGAAAAAAAGAAACCACCGCAGCGACCCGATCAGTACTTCCATGGAGACCGGCATGGAGAGTATAGAGAGTGTTTTGATGATGGAACGGTCCAGCTTCTCAAACAGAAACAGTCCATAGACCCGGATATAACGCCGGCGCACGATATCGATGAGAAGATACAAAGAGACAGCGATTTCCGCGCTCAGCGAAGCGACGGCGGCACCCTCTATTCCCATCTCGGGAAACCCGTGGTTTCCGAAAACCAGAAGATAATCCAGTGAAATATTGGTCACTGCCAGCAATAGTGTGGCTCCGATAAATATCTTCGTACGGGATATCCCGACATAAAAAGCACTCAATGCCAGATTAAAAGCATGAAAGAAAAGTCCGTAGATGGCGATCTTTAAATAGAGGTCGACGGCCGCATGGACCTCTGCGGACTGGAAGAGTTCCACCGTCGCCAATGGAACCGCAAATATCACCAGGAGTATCATCATGCTGCTTACTGCCGCCAATATATACAATCCCTGATTCAAAACTCTGCCGATCTGTTTATGCTCCTCTTCACCCGCCCTGCGTCCGATAGTAATCTGTATCCCGTCCGCAAAGCCGAAGATCAGAAAGAGCGACACGGCATATACGGAGTCGGCCAAACCGAGCGCTGCGAGTTCCGTCATCCCGTAATGGGACAAGAATATCGCATCGGTAACACCGACGACGGTTTCGCTTATACTGGCGATGATCAAAGGAAAGGAGAGTGCCCATATGTTTCGGTAGGTCGGTAGGAACTTTGTCAATCCAGCCATCTGTCTCTCCGCTGCTAGGTCAATTTCAGGTCATAGGAGTTGCGATTGAGGTGCATCACCATGCAAGAGAGCAAGGCACCGCTTTTAAGAAACTCGCTGATATTGAAAAAGGCGACTTCAAAGCCGTAGCGTGCGGCGATCTCTTCGAGCACATGATTCTTCTGGCGTTCACTCTCATAATATTCGTCGCTTCGTTTCATCTCATGTATATTGGAGGCATTCAAGATAATATTTCCCATCCGCACAGAGTTGCAGATACCTGAAAACGCATCATCAAAAGTGACATCGATGATATTGCTCACGGCTTCGATCTGTTTGATCTCGGCTTTGGTATACATCTGCGTACAGACCAGTGTATCTTCGCGTGTCAGCGGAAAGACCGTACAGTCAAGATGGTAGAGGTAGGGGTCCTTCTCTTCAAGAGTGATAACGCGCATATCGAACTGCTCTTGCATCCATTCATAGGTGCGCTTATCCGAACGTATCCCGTGTCCGCCTATATAGACGTTCTCAAAAAGATGCTTGAGCTCCGCTTCACCTTCAAAATGGTAAGGAGGTATTACCACATTATAGCCCATCTGCTCAAAAAAGCTCTTTCCGACCTTTGTCTCAGGGCTGCGGACCTTTGAGCTGAAATTAGACAGAACCACCGTATTATGATCGGGAAGATGGTCGATAACAATACCAAGGTTTGCCGTATAGACAAGATCCTGAAACCCCTGCAGTTGCGGTGTAGGAAGAAGGTAGACCAGAGACTCTGCCGCAAGGAAATGATAAAGCTGTGAAAACTGTTTGACCGCTTTTTTAATATCAATATGGCGTTCTTCCGGATTGAGCTCCTGCATCCATACATTGTTGGCGGTATCAGCCTGCAGCGAGAACGGAACATTCAGCAGGTAAGCAGGGCTTTCCAGACTCGTCGGATTCAAATCTGGTAATGCGACGAACTCTTTAGAGAGCATCTCTTTTCTTCTATTGTATGCTGTCATTTTTCTTTATCTCTCCCTTTTTCAGTGATCTTTATCAGGGGGTCAACACCTGCTTCTACGTGCATCCCGACCTCCAAGAGTGGTGTAAACTCAAAACGCTCTGAAAGCGGAATAATCAGGTCTACCTGCGAACCGTACCGAATCTGTGAAAAGCGCTGGTTCTGCGTAAAACTTCGGTGCTGTTTCAGACGAAAGGGTGTAATACAGTCCACATCATAATCGGCAATCTGCAAGATATAATACTCTTGAGCCAGTTCCATGCTGAAAACGGTGTTGAGGATACGCTGGTTGTTAAAGAGGTACTCTGCATCTGCCGTACTCGGCTTTAGTACATCGACCAGACTTTTTTCGACATCAAGCATCGGAAAGTTGTGGCTGCTGATTGTCTCAAGCTCTTCATATGAGAGGCGTCCGCTATAGGGAATACGATTGATATGCACGTCATAAAAGGTCATAAAAATCCCTATTACCAGACTCTCTTTCTCATACTCTTCTTTGCGCATGGCATCTTGAAGCGTATAGTTCCTGCCTTTGATATCCACAATAGGCTCATCCGCCTTCACGACATCAGCATAAAGGATGACCCCATCTGCCGGCGCATAAAAATAGGAACTGTCTGCATAAAGAGGCCTGATAGGATCGCGAAAAAAATACTCCTCACTTAACCACCGCATCGGCCGTTGACGTACCGAAGCAACATCTGTCTTGATCCATTCGCGCAGTCTCTTCGCCATCGGAACCCATCCTCTTCAAGTCTGTTTATCTCTAATCATTCTAACAAAGTAAATTTAAGAGATTCCTGACGTCTCTTATCGCTTAGAAGGCTCTTCTTCTGCTTTAATCATATGGCTGTGTTCAAGAAACTCTCTTATACCTGCTAACATATCGCTTACACTTATCTGTCATAATTCTCCTACACAAAAACAAAGGATTAACATGAAAAGAATTACAGCGACTTTAGTAGTATTAGCAGCTTTGGCATCGAGTGCATTTGCACATCACCCTTCACCATCAGACACGGCAGGCGGGAATATCTCTACAAACTCTGGACACTTAAACCTCGTCTTCTAATACGGAGGTGTGGTGAGCAACCATACCTCAGCTCTTCTTTCTATAGACACGTTTCCCACTCGCTTCTGTTGGATACGAACTTTTTTTCCGAAAAGATCGTTCAGAAGTACTCCTCTTCACTTATCACTCTGAGGCAGACCTTCTTGCTAGAGAACAGACCCGGCAGTATCTGCTTAAAGTTTAAACACAATACACAATATTTTTAAGCCCTCGGCTGTTATACTACACTATGATCAAAAACAGTGCCTCCCTCAAACTCATCACTCTTTTGCTCTTACTGATCTCCACACTACCCTTGGGCATCACTATCTCGATATCCGTCTTGTCAAAACTTCAAAATGATGCCAAGGCTGTTAATACTATCGGTTATATCCGCGGGTCGTCTCAACGTCTGCTTATCAGTCCTTCTTTCGAACATCAACAAAAGATCATCGATATCGTCGATTCAAAATTTGAAGAGATTGAAAAAAAATATATTCCCAAGAACAAGTCCTATATTGATGCTTCTGACTTTACAGCCGATTACCAAAGTCTAAGATCCTACTGGGACAGATTAAAAAATAATGTTTTGAAAGGTGATATATCGCAAAGAGAGCTACGTTTCATCAGTGAGCAGTGCTGGATAAGGGCAGACGCCGTAGCAAACACTGCAGAAAAAATCTCCAGGATCAAATATGAGGAGAGTGAACTTATTTTTCTAGGTATAGGAAGTTTTATTCTCATGCTTTTAGTCATAAGTATTGTCTTGATCTATACAGAAGTCAAAAACAAGCTTGAAATAAATGTTATCCAGGATTCACTCACCAAGCTCTATAACCGCACCTACTTCTTAAAAAAACTTCAAAGCAGTATTAAATCCTTTGAGCGTACAAAACATCCTTTTAGCCTTCTTTTTATCGACATTGATCACTTCAAGTCGATAAACGACAACTTTGGGCACTCCATCGGTGATGATATATTAAGAGGCTTTGCCGACCTCCTCCGAGAAACCCTTAGGGAAGGTGATATAGCCTTTCGATATGGCGGAGAAGAGTTTGTTGTGCTGGCAAAGCATGCCGACATCTCTGCCTCATATGCCCTTGCTGAACGTATTCGAAAAAAAGTCGAGTCCTACCCCTTCAATGCTCAGTTTTCCGTGACCATCAGCCTCGGTGTCAGTGAGTTTAAGGAGGGCGATACCGTCGATGACATCATCAATCATGCCGACGATATGATGTATCAGGCAAAATCTCAAGGGCGTAACCGTACATGCATATATCATAGCATTAACAGCCAAAACTCCTAACGAGCGGACGGAGGAATTATTTGCTTAGTAAGATGAGAATGATAAAGGCTAAAACAGAGGAGATGCCTTTCCAAAGAACGACGGGGTGACGTTCTATTAACGGCGGTCTGCTCTTGTTGATAAACTCCTTGTTCGGATGGCGCAGGTCAAATATGAATTCGGAGAGTTCACCATAACGATTGCAGGGGTTTGGTTCCAATGCTTTCTTAAGTGCTTCCTCAACCCAAACCGGGACCTCATGGGTTTCAGCATCCAGATAAAGGTATCTCAATTTTTTTTGTGCCGCCTTGCTTGTGGACCTGGCCACCTGTGCTCCGTAGGGAAGCCTGCCCGAGATCATCTGGTAAACAATGACCCCCAGCGAAAAAAGATCAGATCGAAATGAACCGACTTCTCCGAGAAAATATTCCGGCGCGGAGTATTGTGCAGTCCCCAAGAGGTTTTCTTGTTGTATAAATGTGTTGATATCCTCAATTCCCTTAACCCGGGTCGAACCGAAATCGATAATCTTTACCGTTGCCGTAGCATCTATCATTATATTCTCCGGTCTCAGGTCCTGATGTATTATCTCTTGTCGGTGAAGTGCCTGTAATCCTCTGGCAATCTGTTCTGCAATACCGCGCACTGTCTCCAATTTTGGTTTTGGATTGTCTATCATCCACTGTGTCAATGTCTGCCCCTCGATAAATTCGGTGACATTATAAAGATAGTTACGCTTTCGCGTCTGCAGATAAGATTTAACCAGATGTGCACTCTTCATGCGTATCGCGATCCACTCCTCCATCAAAAACCGTTCAAGGTAAGCCTTATCGTCTTGAAGGTCGATCGAGGGTGTTTTTAGGACGACCTTGCTGCCCGTTTCACTGTCAAGCGCGAGATAGACGTGACTACGGCTGCTCGAACTCAGCTCACGGATAATTTCATATCCGTCAAAAAGCATTCTTGCTTCCAGTACGGGAGGCAAAGGCTTTTCGTTCAGCTGTTTATTGATCTCATTGACATCTCTGTCCGCTAAGGTATCGATGCTCACGAGCTGAACCGTCAGATTATCCTTGCTTCCTTGATCATAAGCGGTATCGGCGAGTATTTTTGCCGCCGTTTCAAGCTTATCCCCGTAATGTTTGAGCGTACAGGTAATGAGGTCAGAACCGATATACTCATATACACCATCCGTCATAAACAGAAAAATGTCGTCTTCTTCTATCTCCAAGGTATCATAATCGATTTTCAGATCCGAATCTACACCCAGGGCACGGCTGAGATAACTTTTCTCTCTTGAGATCCACAGTCGATGATCCTCGGTCAACTGCTCAAGGACATTCTCTCTCAGTCGATATATACGTGTATCGCCCACGTGAAAGATATAGGCCGTCGTCGAGCGCAGTATCATCGCGCTAAAGGTACAGACATAGCCTCTATCTTTATCATAATGATACTTCCCCTTCCGACTTTGCGAATAGAGCCAGGAGTTGGTCGCGGTCATGACACGTTGTGCCGACTTCTTGACAGTCCAGGACTCAGGCGTACTGAAATAATCCACTAAAAACGAGGTAACCGATGTTTTACTGGCTATCTGGCTTACTTCACTACTACTGATCCCGTCTGCTAATGCGATGGCAATGCCCTTGCTCGTCAGCTGCGGCTCTTGGGGTATACGAACGTCATGAAAATCTTGGTTGAGCTCTTTGCGCCCCTTGCTGGAATACTCTCCAATAGATACTTTTAACTGATTGTGCATATGTAAGCGACCTTATCGGGCCTCTGCTTTGCATAAAGCAGAGGCCTAAAATCTGTTTGGATCTGTCTCCGGCCATCACCATGATTTATAAGGCAAGAACTTGCCGTTCATCGTGATAACGACTCTGTCTCCCAAGGGATTCTCTTCTTTGTCGATATCCATGGAAAAATCTATCGCACTCATGATACCGTCGCCAAACTTTTCACCGATGATCTCTTTCATCGTTTCGCCGTAAACACCGATTGCTTCATAGAAGCGGTAGACAAGAGGATCGGTAGGCACTATCTTATCCCAATTTTTAGTAGGATACTCCTGCAGGGCTTGTGCAACCTCTGCCTTCAATCCGAGCACTTCACACAGTTTTTCCGCAGGCTCTTTTTTCAAGCTGTTCATACCCAAGCAGGCGGATGTGAGAAAAACAGATCCAAGAGAAACCCTTTCGGCCACCTCTTCCCAGCTTAAACCGCTGTTTTTTTTCGCGACTAATATCTCTTCGCTCATCTCTATTTTTTTCATACTTAAAATCCTTCTTGAGAGTGTAGAGAAAGACTTCAGCTTATGCAGCTGAAGACTTCGATTCGAATGAAATATTGTTCAATTTTCTTTTTGGACTCTCTTTTACGTGAGTAAAATAAAGAGTTAAACCCGTAAACAGTAGACCGCCGACCAAGTTACCCATAGCAACCGGAAGCTCATTCCACAAAAGGTAATCAGGGATTGTAAAATCACCACCCATAATCAAAGAGAACGGGAATAAAAACATATTTACAATCGAGTGCTCAAAGCCCATGAAGAAGAACAGCATGATCGGCATCCACATTGCAATAGCCTTACCACTTACCGTCGTTGAAACCAATGCACCCACAACACCCATAGCAACCATCCAGTTACAAAGCATACCGCGAAAAAATACTGTCAACCATCCCGTAAAGCCATGTTCCTGATAACCTAATGTACGAGCTTCTCCAATACCCGCGACTTTGGCAGCGATCTTGCCGCCAAAACCGGCGATCTCTGTATCAAATGTACCATAGGTAAAAATAAATGCCATCATAAAAGCAACGGTTAAGGCACCACCCAAGTTGCCTAAAGCAACGAGGCCCCAGTTTCTAAGAATCTGACCAATGGTCACACCAGGACGTTTGTCAAGCCAAGCCAGTGGAACCAACATAAAAACACCGGTTAACAGGTCAAACTTCATCAAGTACAACATAATAAATCCAACAGGGAACAGTGCTGAAGCTAATATAAATGAACCTGATTTCATTGCGACAGTAATTGCAAATACAGCTGCAAGTGCTAAAATTGCTCCCGCCATATAACCACGGATCAAAGTATCCTTTGTTGACATATAGACCTTTGACTCTCCAGAGTCGACCATTTTCGTTACAAATTCCGTTGGGACTAAATATGACATCTTAGACTCCTCTCTTTAATAAGGTGTTTTAGCATTTCCATTCCTTTTTCATTAAAATAGTTGTTCCCAAACAAAGATCCTCATTTTCAGTCAGATTTTTATTTACATGCTAATTATAAAGCAGTAATGAATCATTAACATACAATTTATGGTTAAAATTTAATCATTAGTTGTCTGTTTTTATACTACTTAATTATTTTCACTTAATGAAAGATATTCTCATAAGTATAGAGAAGGTCCGAATGCGAGGAGCTTAGAAGTCAGTCACGCGAGAGTGTTTCAACGAGCATAGTACCCCTAACAGGGGACGTGAAAGGTTTATAGAGGGTCTATTGTCGGGATAGCTATATAATGGCTCTTTTTTCACGCCTGACCTGTAACCACCTTATCAGTCTTTCTGGAAAGTTCGATTCTGAAACATGCCCCCTTATCTTGATTCTGTACACTCAAACTCCCTTTATGATGTTCCTTTATGATGATATAAGACAT
>CAXGZT010000082.1:0-10358 GCA_964014335.1 uncultured Campylobacterales bacterium
CATTATAGCGAACTACCCCAAAGAGCAGATTATTGAAGCCTTTGACAAGCTTTTTGTCAAAAACCCTTATGCTGCAGCACACCCGGGTATTCATCATGATGATGCTGTTGTTAATGACGGTACAAACCATATGCAGATCTTCTTCACCCCGCCGATTAAAGTGCCCGAGAACGAATACTTTATGATGGGTGACAACCGCGACCATTCAAATGACAGCCGCTTCTGGGGAACCGTTCCTTATGGCCTTATTGAAGGAACGCCGTGGTTTGTGTATTTCAGTATTGATGACAACTATGAGATCCGCTGGGAGAGAATGGGAAAAACACCGACTGACCTTGAAGGTGAAGAGTTTATCAAACGTGCTATCGCTGAAGACGTTGAAAAAGAAGAGGGAATTTTCTAATTGGATTTCATTGACATTGTAAAGATCGTTGCCGCTGTTGCCGCTTTGATTGTTGCCATTGTCGGGCATGAGATCATGCATGGCTGGGTTGCCTATAAGTATGGTGACAATACCGCTAAAGAGCAGGGGCGGTTAAGTCTTAACCCTATTGTACATATTGATTTTTTTGGAACCATTCTTGTTCCGATGATGATGTACTTTATCCCCATGCTTTTTGGCGCAAGTTCGGGCCTGCTTTTCGGATGGGCGAAACCCGTACAGATCAATGCGCGTACAGTCATCAACAACGGCGGATATAACGCGGCCATGCAGGTCTCCTTGGCAGGTATTGCCTACAATCTAGTGATGGCTACGCTTGCTTCTATCGTGTTTACGAGCCTGATGCCTCAAGGCCTGGGCCTGCGCGAACTCATTGCCAATGCTGATCAATTCATGTTCCTTTACTTCATCTGGATGCTGTTGATCATCAATGTTGTCCTCGCCGTGTTCAACCTACTGCCCGTCCCGCAGTTTGACGGGGCACATTTTATCACTTACCTCAGTCTAAAGCTCGGCTTCAACAAGATTGCCGAGTTTTTTATCAAAATGGAACCTTACGGTATGATCATCGTTATTATCATACTTGTAGTGGATCCTATCCGAAACATTGTACTGGTCACTCCCGTTCAATTTTTATTAAAACTATTACTAAGCTAAAAAGGAAATCATATGAAATACTACGTTGCGACAGACCATGCCGGAATCGAACTCAAAAACCACACCTGTGAATATTTGAAGTCTAAGGGCTATGAAGTCGTTGACCTCGGTCCCCATACCAAAGAGCGTGTTGATTATCCTGATTATGCTGTAAAACTATGCAAATCCGTTCTGGAAGACGAGGGAAGCATGGGTGTGCTGATCTGCGGTTCAGGTATTGGTATAAGTATCTCAGCAAACCGTTTTAGCGGTATACGCGCCTGCTTATGTCATGATGCTTATACAGCTAAAATGGGACGCGCACATAATGATGGGAATGTATTATGCTTTGGTGAACGTGTAGTAGGACCAGGTGTTGCCGAATCTATCATCGATGCTTGGTGTGCAGCCGAGTTTGAAGGCGGCCGCCATGCGGGTCGTGTTGATAAAATCGAAGCCATTAAGGGCTAATAACTTTACTAAGGATCTCTATGTTTTTTGAATGGTCACTGCTAAGCTTTATTACTCTGGTATCTATCTTTTTGTTTGTAAAGATGTTTTATTTCAAGAACATCACCTATAAAGAACAAAAAGGGAACGAACTCATGAAGCTGACCCTTAAAGAAGCAGAGATCCTTATCCGTAAGTATCAGATCCAGCTGCAGCGTTCTTTGGGTAATGTCGATATTTTGACGGATGAACTCAACAAACTGCGAAACGAGCTTAAGGTCTTAAAACAGAGAAACTCTCAGCACCGCATAGAGACGGAGAAGCTGAACAACAAGATCAAAGACCTTGAAGGTCGAATCGATGCCCTTTTATAGCATCATACTATTCCATATTAAAAGGTAAAAGCCTATGCTAGAAGATGAAAACAAAAAGATTATCGTAGGTGCTATTCGTGAGATACCCGACTTTCCCAAACCGGGTATTGTCTTTAAAGACATCTCAACAATTTTAAATGATGCGCAGGCCTTCGGTTTATTGATGGATCATTTAAAAGAGCGCTATCGTGAAGCAAGACTCGACTTTGTCGCCGGTATCGATGCCCGCGGTTTTATCTTTGGAGCCGCTCTTGCACGTGATGTGGGCCTTGGCTTTGTACCTATTCGCAAACAGGGGAAGCTCCCCTACACTACCATTTCCGAGAAGTATTCGCTTGAATACGGCTTCGATGAAGTGGAGATCCATATCGATGCCTTCAGAGGAATAAAAAGTGCCCGTGTTCTTTTGATAGACGACCTTATTGCAACGGGCGGCACAGCATTTGCAGCAGCAAACCTGATTGAAAAGTCAGGCGGAAAATGTGTAGAGTCATGTTTCATCATGAGTCTGGACTTTTTGGGCGGAAGCAAAAAACTAGAAGAAATCGCGCCTGTATACAGCGTATTAGGAGAAGCCTGATGTATATCCCGTCAAAAAGTAAATACGACCCTGATGATAACGGCCACTTTGGTATCTTTGGAGGGCGCTATGTCCCCGAGACTCTGATGCCGGTCCTGCTTGAACTCAAGGAAAAATATGAAGAGTTGCGTCATGATGAAGAGTTTTGGAAAGAGGTGCACTACTACCTGAAAGATTATGTCGGTCGGCCCTCTCCCCTTTACTTTGCAGAAAACATCTCCAAGGAGTTGGGAGCAAGGATCTATATCAAGCGTGAGGACCTGAACCATACGGGTGCCCATAAGGTCAACAGCGTTATAGCCCAGGGGCTTATGGCCAAAAAGATGGGGAAGAAAAAGGTTATCGCCGAAACGGGTGCCGGGCAGCACGGGGTAGCAACGGCAACGATTTGTGCTCTGCTGGGTCTAGAGTGTGAGATCTTTATGGGAGCAAAAGATGCTTCCAGACAAGAACTGAATGTTTTTAGAATGAAACTTCTGGGCGCAAAGGTCAACGCGGTAGAGAGCGGAAGCCGTACCCTTAAGGATGCGATGAATGATGCTATCCGCCACTGGGTCACCAATGCGCGTGACACCTTTTATATCATCGGCACGGTTGCCGGTCCTCACCCCTATCCGATGATGGTCCGTGACTTTCAAGCGATTATAGGGTATGAGGCCCGTCAACAGATACTGGAGCAAGAAGGCAAACTTCCCGATAAGGTGATTGCCTGTATCGGCGGCGGCTCGAACGCTATCGGTATCTTTCAGCACTTTTTGGAAGACAAAGAGGTCGAGTGTATCGGCATAGAAGCCGGCGGACTGGGTACGGATACCGATAAACATGGAGCCTCGCTAAAAAAAGGACGTCCGGGAGTCCTGCATGGACAGATGGCCTACCTGCTTCAAGATGATGACGGTCAGGTTTTGGAAGCACACTCCATCTCCGCCGGGCTTGATTACCCGGGAATAGGACCTGAGCACTCTTTTCATAATGACGAGGGTAGCGTATCTTATGATTCTATCACGGATCAGGAAGCCCTTGATGCCTTTGTATGGCTCTCACGCAAAGAGGGGATCATCCCTGCTTTTGAGTCTTCACATGCGGTTGCCTATCTGAAAAAAATCAAAGAGATAGAAGGCAAGACTGTTATTGTCAACCTTTCCGGACGCGGTGACAAAGACATGATCCAGGCCAAAGACCTATTAAATTTTGACAAGTAAGGAAGAGAAAATGGAAATCTCTATAAACAATGTGCACCTGTATGATATCAGTGCCGATCTGACTCTTGTTTTTGCCTTGGACACGGATGAGCTTTTGCATGAAGGCATCTTAAGTGAACTGGGCTTCAAAGCCTCTCAAGACGAGATTTGCTATATTTCAGAGTTCAAGACGCTTTATGTCGGTGTTGAAGCGAAAGAGCATGATCTCTTCCGTTGTGCTGCTGCGACAGCCATCAGAACATTGGAAAAGTTCAACTATACCTCTTTGAAGCTTGCCCAATATGATGTCGACGACAAAGAGGGCATCTTTACCGCCTTGGTCGAAGGCTTTATTCTGGGCTCTTACAGCTTCGACAGATATAAAAGCGAAAAAAAGAAGAGCACCTTGAAAGAGATCATCTTCTCATCAAGAACCCTGGAGGACGAGCCCAGCGAGAGTACTCTCCTGGATGAGAGCCTGATCCGTGCCGAGGTCCTGGCCCGTTCCACAAACTATACGCGCACACTTGTCAATACGACACCTGAAGAGCTTTATCCCCTTGAACTGGCAAAGATTGCAAAAGAACTGGCCAAAGAGAACAAGCTGGAGTATACGGTCTTGGATGAGGCCGAGATGCGCAAGGAGAAGATGAACGCGATGCTGAGTGTTGGCCGTGCTTCACGCCATGAGTCTCAGCTCATCCACCTCTCTTACATCCCTGAAAAGCCTCGTGCGGTTGTCACTCTCGTTGGCAAGGGTTTGACCTATGACAGTGGCGGCCTGAGTCTTAAACCTGCCGCTTCCATGGTGGGTATGAAACTCGACAAGAGCGGAGGCTGTGCTGTACTTGGCATTATGAAAGCCGTCAGTGAGCTCAAGCTTCCTATCGAAGTCCACGGCATCATCGGTGCTGTGGAGAATATGATAGGCGGAGACGCTTACAAACCTGATGATGTACTCACGGCTAAGAACGGAAAGAACATCGAGGTTCGAAATACAGATGCAGAAGGACGGCTTGTTCTCGCAGACTGCCTCTGCTATGCCCAGGAAAAGGTCAAGGCCGACTATATCTTTGATTATGCGACACTCACAGGGGCCTGTCTCGTCGCACTCGGACAGTATACGACAGGTCTTATGGGCCATTCGACAAAACTCAAACACAGCCTCTCTCGATCCGCTTCCAATACGGGCGAGCTTGTCGGTGCACTCCCCTTTAACCGCTATCTGAAAAAGCAACTCAAAAGTGAGATCGCAGACATTTCAAATATCTCTAACAAACCTTATGGCGGCGCTATCACAGCGGCTCAGTTTCTAGACGATTTTATCGAGGAAGAGAACAAAGAGAAGTGGATGCATTTTGACATCGCAGGACCGGCATACGTAGAATCCTCTTGGGGATACAACCCCTACGGCGGAAGCGGAGCAGGAGTCCGTCTGACACTCGATTGGCTCTCAAACATCAAATAATTAAACGCTCAGCACAGATATCTCTAATATACGAATTAAAAAAGGAACACCATGGGACTTAGTATCGGCCTTGTCGGCCTACCAAATGTCGGAAAATCAACCACTTTCAATGCACTTACAAAAGCGCAAAATGCAGAAGCAGCAAACTACCCTTTTTGTACTATCGAGCCAAACAAGGCAGTCGTACCCGTACCGGATTCCCGTCTCGATGAGTTGGCGAAGATCGTCTCTCCTGAACGTATTCAGCACTCTACCTTAGACTTTGTCGATATCGCAGGTCTGGTCAAAGGTGCAAGCAAGGGTGAGGGGCTAGGGAACAAATTTTTATCCAATATCCGTGAAACCGAAGTCATCTTGCAGATCGTTCGCTGTTTTGCGGATGAGAACGTCGTTCATACTGAAGGGAGTATCGACCCGCTTCGCGATGTAGAGATTATTGAGACCGAACTTATCCTTGCTGATGTTGAAGTCCTTCAAAACCGTGTTGAACGCCTTAAAAAGCAGGCAAAAGCCGACAAAGGTGCAAAAGCGCTTATGGAGTTTGCCGAAAGACTCGCAGAATATCTTGGCGAAGGTAACCTGGCCCGCTCCTTTGACGAGTTTGAGTCCGATATGTTTGATGAGCTGAACAGAGAGATTCGTCTCTTGACATCAAAAGAGATCATGTACGGTGCAAACGTTGATGAAGATGGCCTTCTCGAAGACAACGAGTATGTTCTTGCCCTTGCAGAGCATGCAAAAAAGAATAACTGTGAGCTTATCAAACTATGCGCAAAAGTTGAAGAGGAGCTGGTCGGTCTGGATGAGGATGAAGCTGCCGAATTCTTGGACGAGCTAGGCGTTGAAGAGTCAGGTCTAGCCCAGATTATCCGTAAAGGTTTTGACAAGCTGGGGCTTATGTCATACTTCACCGCAGGCGTCAAAGAGGTACGAGCATGGACTATACGCAAGGAGACTACCGCACCGAAGGCGGCAGCCGTTATCCATAACGACTTTGAAAAAGGCTTTATCCGTGCGGAAGTCATCGGTTATGACGACTACATCGAATGTGGTGGGGAAGGTAAAGCAAAAGAGGCAGGTAAAATGCGTCTTGAAGGTAAAGAGTATATCGTACAAGACGGCGATGTCATGCATTTTAGGTTTAACGTTTAAACCTTTCTTACTACCTTGGCAGGTCAATGCTTGCATGATATAAGCGATCAAAAGCTGAAGCACCGAAAATTATAAAATGGCTACTATCAACAAGAACTACATTTAACTCAATAAACAGTTATGGTTAATATCAAGAAAGAGGGAGAAGTTCGGATAAAGCCAAAGGTCATCTCCCAAATAACAAAAACATTATCTCTTTTATTTTAAGCTCCAAGGTGATCAAGACAGGTCATTCCCTGCCCGGGTCCAGTTTCACATCACGTCTTTGATAAAGTACATAGCTGATCAAAGAGACCATCGTCCGCGAATCCGGCTTCAATGCCCTCCCTTTTAAAGGGTTGACAATACACCAGTTGATCATCTGTCCTATCGTTACGACTCTGCCTATCTGTCCTTTATACTTCGGATAGGTCTCGGGATAGATATTCTCACCCTCTATATGGCACTGCCCGCAGGCTAAACCGTTTGTACTTAGGCTCTCATCATTAAAGTTTTTCTCTCCTTCTATGAGTATGCTTTTAAACTCGCTACTCAAGCCTTCCATCTCCGACTCGTCCAGTTCGCTCGCAGATACAAAGACTGGCACACTGCACAGCAACATTGTAACAAGAACCGGTTTTACAGACATCATAATAGAGTATTTCATAAGTTTTCCTCTTTACTGGTTTCAACATTAAAAGATAGTAGCAAGAAGGAAATTAAATCGTATTTGTTTATAAAAATTAATATGATTATATAATAAATCATTATATAGAGAAATCAGTGTCTGGGGGGTCTGCTGTTTAAAGGTTCTGAAGGTTGTATACCATAGCCTCTTTTGCCTTTTTAAGGGTAATATCAAAGCTGTCCAGCGGTCTATCCCTGAGCGTCTTGAGTTTCAGTCTTTGCTCTCTGTAACGCCTGCTTTTGAGTTCCAGTTCATGTTTAAACTCTTCAAAACGGGCTTCGAGGAAGCTCTTGGTATTGACACTGTTGCATTTCTTGAAAAACTCCGAGATTCGTCTGTAGTCCTCTTTTTCGGCACTATGCTTGGCCTGGTGGTACGCTATGTTTGCCGTTGAGACAAGCGTATTAGCCATCTCCCCTGCAGCTATATAAGAGAACATCGTCTTTTTGGTATGCAGCTGAATATTGTCTTCGTCTGTAAACATGTCCAGCAATAGTTTGGGGGTAATACTTCTGGCATCGTCTATACTCAGTGCACGTGCGGCTGCGATAGCCGAGATATGAAGCTTAAGCTGATCAATGCGGCGGACGAGTTTTACAATCTCGACCTGAAAAGCCTGGACTTGACGGTTTTTATCATCACGGGCCTGCTTGACGCGCATCCACGCCTGTTCGCTCTTATACATCACCTGCCCGCCTCCGTGCTGTTCCAGAAGGGACTTTCTGTTTTCACTGCCCTTGATAGCTTCCAGGGCAACGGGGCTTAGCTTGGCCGGCTTATCCGCTATCCCGACGAGATCAAAAAAGGTATTGACGACCTCTTTATAGAAGACGGCACCGAACTTACGCATATAAGTCTGAGAGAGTTCATAGATAAACTTGAGATATTGTTTATTCTTTTTTATCATCTCCATTTCAACGCGGGTATAACGTCTCTCCTTTAAGAGAGAGAGCAACTCCGATAAGAGGAGTTGCACAAGCGCTATAGGGACACCCTCAAAATCAAGTTCATCTATAGACCTGATCTTTAAAAAGTTCACCTTGTCGGCTATCTTGTTGTCATTGCAGATATCACTGCAGATCAGGGACATGACCTCTTTTCTATCTTCGTCGCATTTCACATGCAGAACTTCTTTTTCAAAAACCGATTTGTCCGAAAAAAGATGCTCAACATACTCCTGGGACTTAGACATCTTCCCTACTTTGTTATACTCGAGATATCTTGTGCGAAAGAGACTTTTTCGCCGCTTTTGACGAATATCTCCATCTTTTCAGCGATGAGGACGATAGTCGAACCCATTTGAAAACAACCAAAATCGTCTCCCTTATTCATATGAAAATCTTTATACTCGTAGGCGACACTCTCTCTGAGCGCACTGTTTGTATTAATGCTCGGCTCGAACGAGACCTCCATTCTCCCTACATTAAGCGCCCCTACGAGAACCATATAAAAAAGTTCCTCATCCTGCGTATAACACTCGACGACCACTCTTTCATTCTCAATAAAGAGGTCAGGCTGCTTGTTCAGATAGCTAAAGTTTACCGGATAGAGTTTACCCGGAATATGCACGACCTTGCTTATGCGGCAGTTGATAGGTATGTGGTAACGGTGATAATCGCTCGGAGAGAGGTAAAAGTTAATAAAACGGCCGTTCTTGATTTTATGCTTGTTATCCGCGTCGATAAAATCTCCTAAAAGTTCATCGACCTTGTATTTCATACCCTTGATCTGCAGCGAAGTAAAATCATGTACCTTTCCGCACTCAGTGATCAAAGCATCACACGGCGAGATCATAATAGAACCGTCAAGGTTGAACTCGCGGGGTTCTCTTAGATGTCGTGTAAAGAGCTTGTTTAAAGTATCATACGAAGAGGCCGGATGAAACTCGCTCATATCCAGACCCATAAGTCTTACATAAGAGGCATTGATAAACTTTTGAAGAGGTGATGGGAAAGCTTTAGAAGCGAATTTTCCAAACAGCTGCGAAAGTGCCGAAGTGATGTGTCTTTTATTAGTCAATCTGATTCCTTGAAGTGATTTTCTCTTCTCTTATCTCTCGTTTGGCCAGTTCTTCGATGAGAACGGTCGCATAAGAACCCTTCGGAAGGGTAAAATGCAACTCGTACCATGCCTTGTCCTGCTTATACTCCGTCTCGATATCTTCAGGGAAGACAAAGGCATACCGACGCGTGCCGTCCTCATGGGTTTGTGCATCAAACTCTTTTTCGACCGTATGGGCTATATCTTCGCTCTTTTTTACTTTTTTTCCGGCAAGAAGGCCCGTCGGAACACGGTCTTTCTTGGCAAAAAGCTCGGCTTCGGCCTTTAAATCTTCTGCATAAAATATTGCCCCGTACGGATAATGCATACACAGATCTCCCGGAAGCATTTTAAAAGGATGGGGCTGCTTCTGCATCTGTTTGACAAGAGAAATATCAAAGTTGAGGACCTCCGAGGCTTCCTCCGCCTCAAGTCCGGAACAGAGTCTGCTAATCTCTATACGGCGGCTAAGCCAGAGATTAAAGAGGTGAGACTGATAGGCTGATACAAAAAGTCTTGATTTCTTTTTGTTTCTCTCTCTGCGCTTTCCCTCTACGATCTCTTGTCCCAGCCTGTAGTTGTCGCCTTCATTTCCGAAACGCTGATATCCGAAATAGTTCGGCATGCCGTCCTGGGCAATATGATTGACGGCCTGGTCCAGTTTTTGTGCGGCTACAGGAAGGACTTTTTTAAGTCGAATAAAAAAGCGGTTTCCTTTTAAATGACCCGTGCGTATCTTGTTGCTGTGGCGCGACTTTGAGAGTATCTTGATCTGGGGGTGCTCGAACCTCTCCAAGGTTTCCTCGATACGCGCAGGTACAGAGATATATTGGCTGGTCAAGGCGTTCTTGTCCTTAAGGCCGGCCGTGCCTATCTCTTTTGCCTTCGCGCCCGTACTGTTGCAGATAAGATCGACCATCTCCCAGGTACTGAGATTCTTTTTGCGCACATGCAAGACAAGATGCTCGCCTTCGCCGCTAAACTCGTATAAAGGGATCTCATCCACGACAAAGTCACGCGGGCTTTGCGCGAAATGGAAAGGAATTGCCGAATGATTTAAATAATAGTTTCTGTTCAAAAGTGATGTGCCTTGCATTTTGATTTGTATTTCGTGCGACTTGCTTTCGCAAAGATGGTCAACTCGCAACCTTGCGCTTTTGCAAGACGTATCATTCTTTTTCTCTGCCGAGGGGGGAATCCGACAAGCATCTCATATTCTTCTCCGCTGCACCCTACTGCTTTTGGTATATCGTTGATAAAAGAGAAACCCAAACCGTTTGCCTTTGAAAGCTTGTTAAGATCGGCGAACAAGCCGTCCGATATATCCATACCGCAAGAGAGGGTAGAAGCCGTTTTCTGAATAAATTT
>CAXGZT010000083.1:0-10183 GCA_964014335.1 uncultured Campylobacterales bacterium
GAAACAAAAGAAGAGCTTATCGAATCTCAAAAAGATACTATTGTTGAAGCGGAAGAGAAAGCGGAGGCTGTAAAGGCGGAAGTCGACGAAATTCTTGCCGATATCAACAGCGAACGTCAAAAAGTTTTTGTCAGAAAGGACGAATTGATCTCAAAGATGAACCAAAAAGGTCTTTCGTTTTATCAGAAGATCCGTCGCTGGGCCAAGAACACGACAGCGGTTCCGGTAAAGAACCAGGCGTGTTACGGCTGTTTTCTAACGATCAATGATAAGACCTATGCTGATGTTATCAAAGGCGAAGAGATCACGACATGTCCTCACTGTGGTCGTATTCTATATATTGAGAACGAAGCAGAGCAGACAGCATAAATGTGAGACTCACACCATCTTCAAAGATGGTGCAATGATTTAGCGAGGGCTAACCCTTGGGAAAAACTTTTTTTTACCTCTATTACCTTTTAAGTATTTTACTCTATATCATCGCCTTACCGGTTATTTTATACTTTTCGTTTAAATCAAAATACAGACAATCCCTGCCCGCGCGGTTTTTCCTGCAAAAAACAGCGCCCTTTACAAAAGAGGGGATCTGGTTTCATGCCTGCAGTCTCGGCGAAGCCAAGGCGCTTTCTCCTTTGATAGAGAAGATAGAAAAGGCGCAGGTCAATATCTCCGTGATCACGCATACGGGATTTTCTGCAGCCTCCTCCTACAAAAAAGCTCAGGTACGCTATCTTCCGTATGAACTCTTCATGCCTTTTTGGCAGACCGGGCAGAGAGTGCTGATCGTCTTGGAAGCGGAACTGTGGTACATGCTCTTTGCCGTGGCTCTGTCCAAAGGGACAAAGACGGTTTTGCTTAATGCCCGCATATCCGACAGGTCTTATCCGAAGTATCTGAAGATGAGATGGTTCTATAGCCGTTTGCTGCAGCACGTGGGTCTGATCTACGTCCAGAGCGAGACGGACAGAGAGAGGTTTGAGTCTCTGGGTGCCAAAAACATAAGAGTCATCGGCAACATCAAGCTGGCGCAAAAGATTCAGGCTACATCCTCCTATCTGAAACCAGAGGGTTTGACTATCGTTGCGGGGAGTACGCATGAGGGCGAAGAGAAAAGCGTGATCGAGGCGTTTTTGGAGTTTAAGGCGCTGTATGAAGGTGAGCTGCACCTTATCGTCGTACCGCGCCACCCCGAACGTTTCGGGGCCGTCGCCGATATGATGGAAAGCTACTCAAAACGCGAAGGTTTGAGCTATTCCCGTTTTTCCCGGAACAGCGTCTTGGACAGGGATATCGTGCTTGTGGACAAGATGGGTGAGCTAAACAATATCTATGCTCTCAGTGACATAGCCGTTTTGGGCGGCGGATTCGCCCCTATAGGCGGACACAACCCTCTCGAACCGATCGCCTTCGGGTGCAAGATCATCTCGGGAAAAAATATTTTTAACCAGAAAGAGCTCTTCAAGTATGTCAAAAATGCCCAACTGGTCGAACCGGAGGAGCTCTGCGGAGCCTTTGCGAAGGCTCTGGATATGCCGCCTTCGACCATAGAGGAGAGGGTGGATCTTCACGAGATCAATGCCCTGATCAAAGCGTACGATTATGAATAGGGCCCATCCGAATATGAGAACAGAATGTAAAGGAAGTAGAGAATAATGGCAGAAGATAAAGCATATAAGGTCTTAGCAGAGCAGGAAGGGATATCAAATTCCAAGGCAAAGGAGCTGATCGACAAGGGTCTTGTTTATGTCGGCAACCGCAAGGTCGTCATCGCCCGCGGAAACGTCTCGACGAAAACAAAGTTCCGTATAGAGAGCGTCGAGAAGATCAAGGTGATTTACGAGAACAAGGAGCTTATCGTCTTGGACAAACCGGCATTTTTAAGCTCGGAAGAGATCGAGAGAAAGTACAAGGATGCACGGCTTCTGCACCGCCTCGACAGAGAGACGTCCGGGGTCCTGGTGCTGTGTAAAGACGAGGATTTTCGTCTAAAAGCGATAGAAGAGTTTAAGCAAGATCGTGTATACAAAGAGTATGTCGCCTGGGTAGACGGTCTTGTCATCGAAGAGTTTGAAATCGACAAGCCGATCCTGACGGAAAAGCACAACAACAAGGCCAAGTCCAAGGTCTCGGCGGCTAAGGGAAAACCGGCAAGGACCGAGGTTTTTCCGCTGATGGCAGTCAACAACAAGTCTAAGATCAAACTGGTCATCCACCAGGGACGTACCCACCAGATCCGTGTCCATCTGCGAAGTGAAAATCTTCCTATCATCGGGGATGAGCTTTACGGAGGCCGCCGTGCGAGACGGATGATGCTGCATGCACACAAGATGAAGCTTTTGGGCATGGAGTTTACCTCGCCTGAGCCCAAAGAGTACAAGCATATCGGCGGCGGAGACTAAGAGTCTCTTCTTCTTTATAAACTATCCCAAAGTAAGAATTCATTATAATCGCGTCATTAAATTGTATGCAAAAACAGGAAAGAAATTATGTTTGATACCCTCACCAGTTCGTTTACATCAGCCATCAAGAAGATCCGTTTTCATGATGACGAGAAAGCCCTTAAGAAAGCGCTGACGGAGCTAAAGAAAAACCTTTTAAAAGCCGACGTTAACCACAAGGTAGTGAAACAGCTTTTGGGTGATGTTGAGACAGATGTCAAAGCGGCGGGCATCGGCAAGGACCAGTTCCTGGACTCCATGCAGACGCGCCTACATGAGCTTCTTCTTGTCCCCGGTCATCAAGGTTTCGTATTTGCTTCAAAACCGCCGACCACGATTCTTATGATGGGTCTTCAGGGTTCGGGTAAGACGACGACCACGGGTAAACTTGCATACTACCTCAAGTCAAAACAGAAAAAAGTCCTTGTCGCCGCGGCCGATCTGCAGCGTATGGCAGCCGTCGAGCAGTTGAAGCAGGTGGGTGCTTCCGTAGAGGTGGACGTCTATGCGGATGAGAACGAGAAGGACCCGGTGAAGATCGCCAAGGCCGCGATGAAAAAAGCGGAAGAAGGCCTGTATGATGTTCTTCTGATCGATACCGCCGGTCGTTTGGCGATCGACGAAGAGTTGATGTCTGAGTTGAAGTCGGTCAAAGAGGCTGTCAATCCTGACGAGGTCTTTTATGTCGCGGATTCCTTGACCGGTCAGGATTCTGTCCGTACCGCTGCAAGCTTTAACGAGCAGATCGGAATCGACGGGGTCATCCTCTCCAAATATGACGGTGACTCCAAGGGCGGTGTGGCTCTGGGAATCGCTTCTCAGGTCCAGGTACCGCTTCGTTTCATCGGTAACGGGGAGAAGATGCCTGACCTTGAGGTATTTATACCCGACCGTATCGTTAACCGTCTGATGGGTTATGGTGATATCGAAGGTCTTGCGGAGAAGACGGCAAACGTCATCGACGAGAAAAAAGCCAAAGAGATGACGAAAAAGATCAAGAAGGGTCAGTTTAACTTTAACGACTTCCTTGAGCAGATGGAGAGCATGAAGAAGATGGGTAGCATGAAGTCCATCATGGGGATGATCCCGGGGATGGGGGCTATGGGCGACGCGCTTAAGAATTTTGATATGGAGAACTCGAGCGAGCTTAAAAACATCAAAGCGATGGTCTCTTCGATGACACCCAAAGAGCGCGAGAACCCGGACCTGCTGAACAACTCCCGTAAGCAGCGTATCGCAAAAGGGTGCGGTATGGAGGCGATGGACGTCAACCGCGTGTTGAAGCAGTTCAAGAACGCTTCGAAGATGGCGAAGAAGTTCTCCGGTAAAAAGGGGATGCAGGACCTTCAGAATATGATGTCTCAGATGCAAGGCGGTAAGATGGGCGGACTGCCTCGCTAACTTTTTTTGGCTCTTTTGTTTGAGAGTACAAATATTTTAATCTAATTACTTTTATTTAACGTTTCCGTCCTTTTGGCGCCGCCCAAAAGAACGAAAAGGCTCTCTCAGCGGCTTCGAGTCCGACAGGCTATCGGATACCTTCATTACTGCTTCTTTGTCTCTAAAAACCAAAAACTCGCTCTGCTCAAACAGTTTGGTTTTCTTCACGAGAAAAAGAAACTTCCATTCAGTTCTGCAGATGCTCTGACACATTCAAGCGGTAACGCATCGACAAAATGTAAAAGCTAAGGCTTTTATTATTAGTTATAATATATAAATTTGAAGGAGTGTCTATTGTCTGTAAAAAAGTTTTCAAAATTAATAATAAGTGGAATTGTTTTTATTGTTGTAGGATATGCAGTTTTATTAATCTATTTAACTTGGCCTATTTCAGAGCTAAGTATCAATAAAGCAGGAGTATTTGGTGATAGCTTTGGGATTTTAACTTCAATATTCTCTGGATTGGCTTTCGCTGGTTTGATTATTACAATTCTTTTGCAAAAAGAGGAGCTGGGGTTACAAAGGAGAGAATTAAAGCTCGCAAGAGTTGAACTGAAAGGTCAAAGAGACATTATGCAAGCCCAGCATGATCAAGTTACTATTCAAAACTTTGAAGGAACCTTTTTTCAAATGTTAAGATTACATAATGAATTACTCCATTCTATTGACCAATCGACAGGGGGAGTAAGAGATTTGGCTTTAAAAGTTCATTCAGGAACAGATTGCTTTTTGAAAGCTTGGCGCAATATGAATCAAATATTGAATAAAGATGTTAGTAAAGAAAAAGAGAAGCGGCAAGAGCAGATTAATATAGCATATGAATGGCTTTGGGATAGATACGAAAAGGATTTTGCTCATTATTTTCGCTCTCTTTACAACGTAATAAAGTTTGTTCATAATTCTTCAATTGAGAATAAAAAAGACTATACGAATATTGTCAGAGCTCAGTTGTCAAGCCAAGAGTTATTGATTCTATTTTATAATTGTATATATTTCCCAGATTCAAAATTTATTCCTTTGATAGTGGAATATTCATTGTTTAAGCATATACCTAAGGCTGAAATAGTTTCGGAGATAGATTTAGAATTTTATGATAGTTTGGCATTTGGTAGTGAACATTCATAATAATCGTATTTGAAGAAGGATAAAAGCCTTAGCTTTTATATTTCATCAATGCGTTACCGCTTGAATGTTTCAGAGCATCTGCAGAGCCGAGTGGAACGAGGGTATCGGGTAGCTACCCGACTCGAAGCCGCGGCGAGAGATTTTCTCATCCTTTTTTCGGCGAAAAAGGATGAGACACGTTAAATAAAAAGTAATTAGATAAAAATCTCCAAACTCTTAAGTAAAGTACTCTTCCATTTTAAAGAGGATTTAGCTATACTTCCACTTCGTAAGACATTTTCTTAAAGAGTACCTCTATGCTAAGAAGATGAAAGTAATTGGGCACGAAGCTTAAAATGAAAATCTCATGGATTTTGATTTTAACCTTTTGTGCCGGTTACATGTATACGTCTACATTAAGACGGCAAGAGGAAAGTGTTTATATAGAGCAGTTTGCTCTATCTTCAGTGCCTGTGCGCGACTCTTTCCCCCTTGCTTTTTTGATTATGACTGTAGATGTAACCAGCAATTGGTAAATTATATTCAAGGAACAAATATGACAGTTATTCGTTTAACGCGTATGGGTCGTAAAAAACAACCTTTCTATCGTATCGTAGTTACAGATTCTCGTAAGCCTCGTGATGGTGGTTGGATTGAAAAAATCGGTCACTATAACCCGATGGTCTCTCCAGCAGTTATCAACTTTGATGAAGAGCGTCTTAACTACTGGATCGGTACTGGTGCTCAGATGAGCGACCGTGTTAAAAAGATCACTGGTAAATAGCAGTGGTTTCCGAGTTTGTCGCAGACTATGCGAGAATGATTGTCTCACACCCTGAGGACATCAAGATAGATGTCAAGCAGAGTGATGATTTCGCAGAGATCACTGTATATGCCAACCAGGCCGATGTAGGTAAACTTATCGGCAAAGAGGGCAAGATGATCGGTGCGATAAAGACAGTCATTTCGGGTTGCAAGGCTAAAGACGGCCTAAGTTACCGTATCAATGTCGAACCGAAGCAATAAGTTTCAAGTTGCCAAGCTTGGCAAGGCTGTAGGGCTTCACGGTGAGATGAAACTTCATCTCAAAACCGATTTTCCCGAACAGTTCAAGCCCGGTGCGTGTTTTGATTCAAAACGCGGTGAACTTGTGATAGAGAGCTATAATCCTGAACGCGGCCTGGTCAAGTTCAGGGGGTATGACTCTATGGAAGATGCAAAAAGATTGACGAACTTGGATCTTTTTACAACGGAAGAGAAGACGCGTCAGGAGATTAAGCTTGACGAGGGCCAATATTTTTGGTTTGACATTATCGGTGCCAGCGTCTATGAAGGCTCCCTGCTCTTGGGCAAGGTTTCTGAAATAGAGCGTTTGGGTGCAACGGATTATCTTAAACTTGATACAGATAAGGATCTGGTCTCAAAAAAGATGCCAAACTCATTTTTAATACCGTATCTGGACAACTTCGTTTTAGAAGTAAATACGAAAGCTAAGACCATCAGAGTGCAGGGAGGATTCGATATCCTCGAAGCGAGCTGATGAAGTTTAGTTTTACTGAAGAAGCTAAGCATGAAGTTTAGTTTTGTCACACTGTTTCCCGAGCTAATATCGGGATACTTTAAAGATTCTATTCTTTCGCGTGCGATAAAGAGAGGTCTTTTGGAGGTTGAGTATGTCAACCCCAGAGACAAGAGCGCGGACAAATGGAAGAAGGTCGATGACACAGCAGTTGGGGGCGGTGCCGGAATGGTAATGACGCCCCAGCCTCTGTTTGATACCCTTAAACAACTGCGTGAAGAGGATGTGCATATCATCTTTGCTACACCGGTGGGCAAACCGTTTAACCAAAACGATGCCAAACGCCTGGCAAAGAAAAAGCAGATCGCCTTTGTGAGCGGTCGTTATGAGGGGATAGACGAGCGTGTTATCGAAACGTTTGCAGATGAGGTCTACTCTATCGGGGATTATATCCTTACCGGAGGAGAGCTTCCATCTCTAGTGATGGCGGACGCAATCAGCAGGAACGTGGAAGGGGTCTTGGGTAACCAGACCTCCTTGGAGGAAGAGAGCTTTGAAGGCCTTCTTCTGGAAGCACCTGCCTTTGCGAGGCCGCCAAGATACGAAAATATGGATGCACCATCAGAATATATGAAGGGAAACCGTGCTAAAATCTCAGCACTGAAGTTCCTCTTGTCTGAGTGCAAGACGAAATATTTTCGACCTGATCAGCTAAAAAAGCATCAACGAAGGAAAAAATATGAGAAATAAGTACATCGAAAATTTCGAAAACGCGCAGATCTCTGAGAAAAAGATTCCAGATTTTCGCGCTGGTGACACTGTACGTCTTGCTGTAACGATTAAAGAAGGCGATAAGACACGTGTTCAAAACTATGAAGGTGTTTGTATCGCAATGCAGGGTACGGGTACTGGCAAAACTATCACAGTTCGCAAGATCGGTGCCAACAGCGTTGGTATCGAACGTGTCTTCCCTGTCTATTCAGACAGTATCAACGAGATCACTGTAGTTCGTCGCGGGCGTGTCCGTCGTGCGAAACTATACTATCTTCGTGACCTTACGGGTAAAAAAGCGCGTATCAAAGAGATTCGTCGCTAATCTACCCCCTCTAAGACATTTTAACCGAGAGACCGGTTTTTTTTCCGGCTTTCTTCGGTCTGTTTTACCCCCAACTCTTTTTTTCATCCACCCCATCCTAAATTTTTAATAATACAGTAATTTTATTGAGACCTTATCTGGCTATAATATTCTCTAGTATATGATTAATATCTGTTTATTATAATTTTAAAGGGTGACTTTGCCTTACATCAATGAATTAAAAGAACTTATCAATATAAATTCCTATACAAAAAACAAAGCCGGGGTGGACAGGGTCGGTAAACTTTTCGGTTCATGGCTTATGGCTCTTGGAATGGAAGAAAAAGTCTATGAACGCGAGCTGATTGGGAACCATCGTCTGTATAAGAGTATTAACGGGGAGGGTTCAAAGCGGCTTCTGCTTTTAGGTCATCTGGATACCGTCTTTCCCCCTGACACCTTCAACCAGTTTAGCGAGGATGA
This sequence comes from uncultured Campylobacterales bacterium, assembly GCA_964014335.1. Taxonomy (GTDB): domain Bacteria; phylum Campylobacterota; class Campylobacteria; order Campylobacterales; family Sulfurimonadaceae. Next base: position 8,060 of record CAXGZT010000083.1, read on the forward strand.
TGAGTGGGTTTATGGTCCGGGCGTATGTGACATGAAAGGCGGAAACCTGGTTGCCTTTAAAGCGCTTCAATCCTTGAAAGAGGATGGAGTGGAAATCAAGAACATCGATTTTCTGCTGGTGAGCGATGAGGAGACCGGATCGGATGATTCGAAACAGCTTTCTCAGGAGCTGGCTGCCGATTATGACTACTGTCTTGTCTTTGAGGCTGCCGGAGAAGAGCTGGAGGTCGTTGTCGGACGAAAAGGGGTGGGGACCTTCAGTATCGATATCAAAGGTCTTGCCAAACATGCGGGGAACCATTACGCAAAGGGGATAGATGCCAATCTTGAAGCGGCGCTAAAGTTGCAAAGACTCGTGGCGCTAACGGACCTCTCTAACAATACGACCGTCAATGTCGGAAAAATAAGCGGAGGTATAGGTGCGAATACCGTCTCCCCGCATGCCCATCTGCTCTTTGAACTGCGATACGATTCAAAAGAAGAAAAAGAGAGGGTATTAGACGAGATAGAGATCATTGTAAACACCTCTTATGTCAAAGGCACCGAGTCCCGTTTGAGCGGGGGAATACAGCGCGATGTGATGCAGACAAGCCAGGGGCATCTTGACTTTGTGAAAGCGATAGAAAGGATAACGGGCAAGGCGTTGAAGACAGAAAAACGAGGAGGGGTGAGTGATGCGAATATTTTCTCATCCTGCGGTGTTCTGACTCTGGACGGGTTTGGCCCTTTCGGGGACGGGGACCATACGGAAAATGAGAGGGCCCTGAAAAGCAGTTTTGACTCGCGTATTGCTTTGACGAAAGAGGTCTTGGGACATTTTATCGAACATGAGAGGATTGTAGATGAACATTGAGTGTAACAGAACGATTGGAATGTGGATGTACCAAAATGGTGGCGGAGCAGAGATAGAGCAGAAGATAATTTTAAAGCTTCTTGAACGAGGAATAAACTCTGTGACAGGGCTTAATCTTCGATATTGCGAAGCGGATAAGACGGGCATTCGCTGCAAGGGCTTCAACCTTGCGGATATGGACCTTTTCTTCTCTTATAATGCGGGTGAGCAGACCGTCTCTCAAATCTATTATTATGAACAGCTCAATAAGCTTATTCCTACAATCAACTCCTTTGAAGCTTTCAGACTGACGGAAGACAAGTTTCAGAGCAATATGGCACTTGCCCAAGCAGGGGTGAACTGTTCAGACTTTTTCCTTTGTCACAGGGAAGAGCCGGAGCGCATCCGAGATCTTTTTGATGATTGGGGGAAAATGGTCTTTAAACCGATCGACGGTTGGGGCGGTGTCGGTATGGCGCTGGTTGAGAACGAGCATACGCTTGACACCCTGATGCCCTTTTTGAATCAGATGGATATTCGTCACTACTATATTGAAAAATATATTGAAAATGACCGTACGGATTTTCGTATCGATATCGTCGACGGAGAGTTTATCGCCTGTTACGGGCGCCAGGCAAGCGATAAAGACTGGCGTACCAACATCACTTCCGGCGGTCATGTGATTATGCGTGAACCCAATGACGAGGTCGTCGATCTTGCAATCCGTGCAGCCAAGGCATGCCGGATAGACATTGCCGGTGTGGATCTTTTATATGACAGAGAGAAAGAGGAGTATGTGGTTTTGGAGGTAAACGGTATTCCTGCTTTCGCGACACCGGATCAGGAAAAGATGGGATTGAACTTTAACGACAGAAAGATTGAAAAGATCGTCGATCTGATCGATAGAAAAACTGTGGGAGCAGAAAAATGAGCAAGAACAGACTACCGAAACTAGGCTTCTTATATTTGGATTACGTCATGCGCTTTTTTGACTACAGCAATTTCAAGGGTTGGCCTGACAAGATAGAAGAGGTGACCTACCACTGGAAAAACGATAAAGAGCGTTTTATCAAAGAGGTAAAAAAGAAGAAGATTGAGGTTCTGGTCGGAAATATTCCTGCAACGGCCTATGAGACTTTTAGAGAGATAGCAAAGGCCCTTCCGGAGGTACGCTTTATCCCCTCGCTTGAGACGCAGTTCTCAAACAAGTCAAAAGAGAATGTAACGCTTTTTTGCCAAAAGCATAAGGTGCCGACGCCAAATACGAGAATCTTTTATGACCATGATGAGGG
>CAXGZT010000084.1:0-10059 GCA_964014335.1 uncultured Campylobacterales bacterium
TACCCTCCGGGATCTACGATCAAGACAGGTCTCGGCCTGGCTTACGTAACAAGTTCAAAGATGAGCCCTTGGACAAAGTTCGATTGCAAAGGCACTATGCTTCTGGGTAAGAACAAAAGAAAATTTAGATGCTGGAAACATACCGGACACAATGAGACAGACCTTATCAAAGCGATACGCCAAAGTTGCGATATTTACTTTTATAAAGGAAGCCTGCGTGTCGGGATTGCGGATATGTCTGAGCAACTGAAGAGTTTTGGTCTAGGCAAGAAGACAGGCGTAGACCTTCCAAATGAGTATTTTGGTACGGTCCCGAATCGCGAGTGGAAGATGAACAAATATGGGAAGCCATGGTATATAGGCGAAACGCTGAATACCTCTATAGGCCAAGGTGATTTTCTGACCACTCCCATACAAATTGCCCGGTTTACAAACTTGATGGCGACAGGAAAACTGACCCGTCCCCATTTTGTTAAGAATGTAGGGGATGATTATTATGTTCCGGTCATAGAGGATATTTTAAATGATAAGCAGAAAAAACGTCTCCCCTTAATTCAAAGGGCCATGTGGGAGGTGTGTAATCATCCAAAAGGAACAGCAACACACTATCTGCATTCAAAGGTCAAAATCGCAGGTAAAACAGGAACGGCTCAGGTCGTCGGTATCTCGCAAAAAACAAAGAAGCGCCTCAAAGAACACGAGCTGGAGTACGTAAAACGTTCACATGCCTGGTTTACTACATACGGCCCATACAAAGACCCTCAATATATTGTAACCGTGCTAGTCGAACATGGCGGGCATGGAGGCCAAGCTGCCGGACCAATGGTCTCAGAGATTTATAATAAGCTTTTGGAATACGGATATATAAAATAGCACGGTCTGTTAAAACCGTTTCAAGGGATGAGAAGAGTAAAATCCCCCCTGTAGAAATTGTGCTGATCTCATGCTCTTCAGCTAGAGAACCCTTAGCAACAGGAGTGCTTTGTTTAAAGTCAAAAGCCGTGCAGGGGGTTTAGTTAGAGGGTCTGCAGGGTATTGTTGACAAAGAGGCCAAGAATGAGAAGCAAGAATACAGCACCGGCTTTGTTGTAGAGCTTATTGGCCAAGATAAGCAGCAGTGCAGTCGAAGCGGCGATCATTATGCTGATATCAAAATAATTCTCCCTAAGACTGACCATAAGAGGTGATACGATTGCCGCACCCCCCAGGACCATAGAGAAGTTGGCTACGTTTGAGCCGATGATATTTCCTACACTCATCTCGGTATTGCCTTTTTTGATGGCGACCAATGAGACAACAAGTTCAGGTAGTGAGGTGCCCAAAGAGATCAAAAACAGACCGATCACCCATTCGCTTACGCCAAACGAACGTGCTATATTGCTGCCGCTTTCAATCACAAAGTTTGCGCCGCCAATAGTGAAAACAAACCCCAGTGCCAGGAGTGCAAGACTTGTAAACCAGTTAAACTTTTCTTTTGCCAACTCTTCATCGATCTCTTCTTCAAAGTCTTCCCTTGAGTCGCTGAAGAGGAACAAAATATAGGCGATCATCAAGAACAGAAAGAGAAAACCTTCTACCCTGGAAAGTCTGCCGTCAAGACTCATTAGTACAAAGATGATAACAGGCATCAATATCCATGCGCTGTCTTTGAAAAAAAGATCACGTTCGGGGTTCATCTTTCTTGCAATCAAAAAGACAAGCCCCAAGACAAGCGTGATATTGAAACTTACGCTTCCGATCACATTGGCAACTGCAAGATCGCTTTTATCGTGATAGCTCGCGATCATGGACGCTGCCATCTCCGGCAGGGAAGTCCCGAAGGCTATCAGCGTAGCACCTATTACAAAGTGCGAGATGTTGAAATGTAGGGCAATACGTTCTGACTCTTTGATAATGAAATCAGCCCCGTAAATCAAGGCGCTCATCGCCGCAAAAAATATCACAAAATCCATATCTGTTCCTCTATTGTTCTTCGTTTCTGATGATTAGGCTTGAAGGAAGACGGAAGGCCTTAATAAGTTCCTTCTCTTTTTCACGCATCTCGCCGTTGTCAGTCTCGTGATCATACCCAAGCAGGTGCAAAAGGCCGTGAATGAAAAGAAGGCAAAGCTCATCATCTTCGGAGTGTTTTAACTCACGCGAAAGCTTTATGACATAATCAGCTGAAATCACCAAGCTGCCCAAGGGAGCCATTGGAAGGTCTTCAAAAGGAAAGCTGAGTACGTCTGTTGCTCTGTCTACCCCTCTGTATTGGGCATTTATCTCTTGAATCTTCGCATTGTCTGTAATAAGGAGATCAATCTCTTTGCTTGTCAGGCTTTTGGCGATCTTGTTAAGAATATCACTAGGTACTGTGAGCTCAGTCTGGTTGTCAATATCAATCATAAGTGGCATTGTATCTGTATGAGCTAAAAATAATGTTACAAAGAGGATGAATTATAAAAAAAGAGCTTGTAAAAAGAGTTGAGATATGCTCTGAAGGTGAAAACTACACCCTTAAGCGGTAATATCCAGTCCCGTACCCAAACCAGTCAAGGCGGCACCCGATGTTGTTTGATTTTCTTGAGCAGCTCTTTGCTGTTCTTGTAACTGCTGTGCATTGTCGTTTAAAAGTTGAGAAACAGTCTGTTCCTGAAGGTCAGTCGCTTTTTTAAGAACTTCAACCTGTGCCTGAAGAGGTGCTCCACTTCCGATTTCCATGATGCGTCCTTTTTCTATATATTAAACTAACTTTAGCATAGCTAATCTTATATGTGCATATAATATCAATATTAGCATATAGGGATATAGGTATTCGAATAAGTATGCTTATGATAAAATACATCTAATACAGCTCAAGGATAATGATTGAAAAAAGCTACTCTTTCACGTCGGGTGTTTTTAGGGGCTTCGCTTGCACTTGGAGCAGGTGCTTTTTTATTCTTAAACAGTGACCGCGGCAGTAAGGTCAAGTTTTATGCGAATAATGTCCAGGTCCTGCTTCATACGGCGTATCATCTTTTCCCGCACTCAAAACTAGGCCCGGGGGCCTTGGATTTGCATATCTCGCATTATCTTGGCGAAGTGCTGAAAGACAAGCGTATTTTGCAAGCGGACAGGGAGTACTACTTAAAGGGGGCATTTTGGTTGGAAGAGAGCTCTTTTGAGATATATGATAAGAGTTTTTTGAATCTTAGCCTGGGTGAGAAAGAAGATCTGTTTCAGAAAGTCTCGAGATACAGCTGGGGTGAGAACTATATATATACCTCTTTGAATTATATATTGGAGGCCTTGCTATGTGCTCCGGTATACGGTTCAAACCCTGATGCTATGGGCTGGAAATGGCTTGAGCATAACCCCGGTTTCCCTCAACCAAAAAGCATCAAGGAGATCAGCTATGAGGTATGATGTCTGTATAGTAGGAAGCGGTGCGGGTGCCGGACCTGTTGCATATGAGCTTTCAAAGGCCGGTTATAAGGTTGTTGTTCTTGAGAAGGGCGGCTGGTACGAAAAAGAGGATTTTTTTAAAGATGAGATAGGGGTTTGCCGCCGTTCGACCTTTACCCCTACTTTGGACAAAGAACAGCATGTCCTGGAGGAAAAGGTTGAGGGAAGGTGGAAAGGCACACCGACATCGGAGTCCGGCTGGGACTTTTGGAATGGAAACATTGTGGGCGGTTCATCAAACTTTATGAGCGGGTATTTTCACCGAATGAAGCCAAAAGACTTTTCATTGAAAAGCGAGTATGCAGAGATACCGGGCGCCAATATTGAAGATTGGCCTATCTCGTATGAAGAGCTGGAGCCGTATTATGCTAAAGTAGAGTCCATAGTCGGTGTATCGGGCAGGGTTGTAGAACATCCTTTTCTCGAACCGCGTTCTACAGATGACTATCCATATAAGCCGACATCTGAACATATAATCTCCTCTTGGTTCGATAAGGCTTGTAAAAAAAACAAGCTCTATTCTATTCCAACGGCAAGAGCGGTTCTCTCTTCAGATGTGGGAGAAAGGAGGGGCTGCGAATATTCCGGTTATTGTGGAAGCTATGGGTGCTCTTCAGGTGCCAAAGGAAGTTCGCGAGAAGCACTTTTGCACAAGGCGCTTAAAACAGGAAACTGCACTATCCTGGCTAAGGCCTTCGTCAAGACCCTGGAGAGTGACAAGAGCAGGGTGAAAAGTGCACACTACATAGACAAGGTCGGAAATACGAATGAGATAAAAGCGGACATCTTCGTTCTTGCCGCTCAGGCTATCGAGACATCACGTTTACTACTCAACTCTGCGAACACTTTTTTCCCGCGAGGTTTAGCCAATAACTCAAACCAGGTTGGCAAGAACCTTCTCTTTTCAGCAGGGGGAAGCGGAACGGGAGCCTTCTATTATGAAGACCTTTCAGCCCAGGATGCCGATGCGCTTAAAACGGTCGGTCCCTTTGTCAACAGATCCCTTCAGGACTGGTATGAGATAACAGATTCTTCTCGTCCGGTTAAAGAGAAAGGAGGGACAATAGACTTTTTGTTTGAACATCCCAATGCCGTTTCGCGCGCAAAGCGGGCGATGTATGATGGTGACTTGGTCTGGGGGGACCAGTTGAAAAAACGATTGTTGCATAACTTTAAGCAGAGACGAATATTCACCTTTGAGATCTTTTGCGATTGGACACCCAATGACGACTGTTTTGTCTCCTTGGACGAAGAGGTGAAAGACAGATGGAACATGCCTGTTGCCAAGGTGCGCCTCGGAGCACATCCCCATGATCTTCGCATCGGTGAACATATGGCAAAGGAAGCTGAACATCTGCTCAAACAGATGGGTGCGCGCGAAGTCAGCTCTTCGATATCCGCGTCGCCACCGCAAAACCTTCAGGCAGGTGGCTGCCGTTTTGGAAATGATGCTAACAGCTCTGTTCTTAATAAAGAGTGCCGTGCCCATGAGGTGGACAACTTGTACATTAGTGACGGCAGCTTCATGCCCACGGGCGGAAGTGTGCCTTTTACATGGACGATTTACGCGAACTCATTTCGCGTAGCAGATGCAATAATAAGAGAACTAGAAAAAGGAAAGAGATGAAAAAGGCAATATGTGTCATGAGCGGAGGAATGGATTCGACTCTTGCTGCTTATATGATGCGGGACGAAGGATATGAGCTTATCGGCCTTCATTTTAATTATCAGCAGCGAACCCAGACCAAGGAACTGGAAGCTTTTAAGGCTCTGTGTAAGGAGTTGAACATCAAAACCCCTTATATCGTCGACCTTGACTTTTTCTCCCAAATCGGTGCTTCGGCTTTAACCGATATGAGTATAGATGTTCCGACCACGGGCATAGAGGATACGATTCCCGTCACCTACGTACCCTTTAGAAACGGTATATTTATCAGTATCGCAACAGCCATTGCGGAAAAAGAGGGCGCGGACGTCCTGGCTATAGGGGTTGTCGAAGAAGACAGCAGCGGTTATCCGGACTGCAGGGAGGAGTATATACTCTCGATGCAAAACAGCATCAATCTGGGTACAAAGGACGAGACGAACTTGGAAATAAGGATGCCTCTTGTACATCTTAAAAAATCTCAGATTGTTGCAGAAGCCGTTAAAAGAGAAGTGGCCCTGGAGCTTACCTGGAGCTGCTACCAGAGCGAGGAGAAGGCATGTGGTGTTTGCGATAGCTGTAGACTTCGGCTGAACGGCTTTAAAGAAGCCGGTATGATTGATCCGATAGCTTATGCTTAGAGATTTTTTTTCTTCCAAGGTCCTGGAGAGCATTGTTCTTGACGGCACCAGTTTTACCGTTAAGCATACTCTGAAGAAGAATATGAAGAGAATTATTCTACGCGTAGAGAAGAAAAACCAGATAAGGATCAGTTCATCAAAGGTCTCGCAAAAACGATTAGTCGCCTTTATTAATGAGAACAAAAGATGGATAATGCAGCGGCAAGCACAGATCAAAGACCCTTTTGAAGAGGGTTCGCTGTTTTTTTATCTCAAAAGAGGTTATCGTATCAAACATCATGATGAGGCGTTTTGCATTAATGGTGAAACTGCTTTTTTAAACCCCTTGAAGCCAAAAGCGCAGAGTGATGAGTTTTATAAACGTTCTGCGCAAGACTTTCTTCCTTCTCGTGTGAGTTATTGGCAAGAGAAAATGGACGTGGAGTATAAGGCCTTAAAGTTTCGTCTTGCCAAACGAAGGTGGGGGTCATGCAACTCTCTGGGGATAGTTACCCTCAACCCCTATATGATGAAACTGGACCATGAGATGATTGACTACATCATCGTTCATGAATTGGCGCACCTGATGCACTTGAACCATTCAAAAGCATTTTACAAACTCGTTGGGCAGTATATACCAAACTATAAGACAATTGAAAAAGAGATCAACTCTTTGAATCTTGGTTAAGGAATAAACCTCTTTTCTTCGTTTCGAAAACAAAACATCTGTTTTATTTCCTCTTTGGACTCCGGCAAAATAGGGTGGGGCGATCTTGCATCTTGCAAGCCCTTGGCGCTAAATCGGCTGGAGGGGTTCCACAGCATCCAGCCGCTGGAGGAAGCGTCTTCCGCGCCTTTTATCTGCTCGGAAATCTCTTTTGAACGAAAAAACTTACGGTCAAAGCCGTAATCCTTGAAAGACTGCAGCCAGGGCCTAAAACGCGAGGGAGAAATCTCAGCACGCTCAAGTGCCGCGTTGAGACTTGCATTGATGATTTCAAAAGGATGATCCGTGGGGTCTGTAAATCCTAGAATTCCCGCCCCAAAACCGGAGGGGTACAGCATAGGTGCGATATAGTCGCTGTGTTGCGAAAGGCTTTTTATGGTGTGCCCTATATTGGTGTCGCTTTTATTCCAGCAAACATACCCGTAGGTGTCAACCGAGGTATAAACATTATGAAAGCGAAGTGCCCTATTGGCCGTTCTGAGAAAGTCTGATATGGCTTGGACACGATTTTCTTGATTCAATACTTTTGGGTAGACGAGGCCTTTTTTCAAAGGAAAGCGTACATAATCAAAGTTGATCTCATCGAAACCCCGTTTGGCGGCATCTGCTGCGATTTGGGAAACATACTCATGCACCTTGGGTTCAAAAGGATCGACCCAAGCCAGCTTCTCCCTGTTTCTCCAAACCGTTCCGTTGCTGTCTTTAAGAGCATACTTTTGCATCGACTCTGCAAGCCTGTCGTCCTTGAAAACGACGATTCTTCCTATCACATAAAGGTTCTGCTTTTTCAATCTCTCTATAAAGGCCTCTATATTGAAAATAGTACGTTCTTTATGCGCGCCTATCCGTTTGGCAAGCGGTACGTCTGTCTTATAAGAAAGGCTGCCAAACTCGTTTTTGACGTCTATAATTACCGTGTTTATTTCCGTGTTTTTTGCCAGCTCCAATATGCGCTGCATATATTTTTTGGAACCGGCAGCCCAGAAGGAAACATATAGGGCCTTAGGCCTGAAAGGCTCAAGCAGCACAGTCTTGACATCCGTGTCTATGCTCTGCTGTTTATAGCCGTAAGCTTTGACGAAAATTCTGCCGTTTAAAGCTCGGATTGACGCCTTTCCGTCTCTGTCACTCTGAACAGAGTACTCCTGATTGCTGATCAGAGCACCTGTTATGGGGGAAAGCGTTTTTTTGTCCAGGATATGCATAGAGTGTAGGGAAGCGAATAGGTCCAAGGTGGTAAAAAACAGTAAAAAAGTTCTCATAGAATGTCTCGTTTTTTGTATGATAATATATAGTTTATACTCTGCAATCAGTGTGCCGTAAATAATTTTTAAAATATGATATAATTCTTGAAATTGTAGCATGAATACAGAGGTTTCATCGGTGAATCGCAGGGATTTTTTCAAATTAAGCACATCTTCCATTGTTATCGGATCAACGCAGACACTCATGGCTATGCCCGAGCCTAATTTGGACCTGTATATACAGGACCATATTACTCTCAATCACGATAAATGCAAGGAGTTTTCCGAAAAACTGCTTGCGAAAACCCCTGTTATCGCCAATTATGATGAAAAGGCACTTCTCAAGTCGATCTCTTTAAAACTAAAAAAAACACAGAGGCTCATCGGGTATGGAAACTTCAATCTGTTAAGCTTTGACACTCTCTTGAAGCTTGCTAGGGAGCATACCCGAATTGGCGCATTCTCCAAGGAAGAACTGAATTATATAGAATCTGTTTTCTATACTGAAGCTTCTGATTATGGTTTTTTTGGGCAAAAGGTTACCTACAAGCTAAGTGATAAAATCGTCAAGAGTGAGACATACAAGGTTCCCTATACCGGGCATTATCTCTATAAGGGCGAGCCTCATAAACTTTATGAACGGCTTAAAAAAGAGGTGGGTCCCTCCCTCGTCTTGACGTCAGGCGTTCGCTCTATTGTCAAGCAGTTGGACCTTTTTTTATATAAGGCAAACAAACTTGACGGGAACTACTCAAAAGCGGCACACTCTTTAGCGCCCCCAGGGTACTCCTTTCACGGAATCAGTGATTTTGACGTAGGCAAAGTCGGTATGGGATACAAGAACTTTACATCCGCCTTTGCAGACACCCAGGAGTACAGGTCTTTGCAAAAGCTGGGCTATATCTCTATCCGCTATCCAAAGAACAACCCTTTTGGCGTGCGGTTTGAACCCTGGCATATAAAGGTATAGAGATTAGGTTGAATCTTTGCTTGAATATGAAAGGCGGATGAAGTTTTGATGCGGTGATGTTTTGGATAGTTTCTATTAAACCTGCTGGGTAGATGCTCGCTAGGAAGCTTCTTCATTACTTGTTCGTTTTTTGTTTTCATACATCAGTGAGTCTGCGATTTCCAAAACATCCCTAAAGCTCGAGCCCGTCTCAAAGCGTGTTAGACCAAAAGAGAAGGAAAGATAAAGAAGCTCGCCGTTCGCCGCCTTGAGCTTTTTACTTAATAGACTTTCTTGAAGGTCCTTCATTCTCATATAGCACCCTTCCATCTGTTCATTTCTGGAGATAATTATAAACTCATCCCCGGCATAACGGATGAGATCCATCCCCTTCAGACTCGTTTTTAAGTAGGTTGCCACATATTGTAAAACCTTGTCCCCTATGACGTGACCGTGCACATCATTAATCTCTTTAAATTTGTCAAGATCGATAAAAACCAGTATGCCGTTATATATGAACTCTCCGTCGTCCAAGATATGCTCAAGCATCCATTTACGATTATGAACGCCCGTGAGAGTGTCGGTATGGAGCTGATTTCTTAAGGAGTCCAGGGCCATTTTAAGTTCGGCTATCTCATCTGTGACTGTAGCCAGTTTGCCTAAGTCTTTCTCCTCGATGGCAACTTTCGCATCTTGAGTCGTTTTTTCAAGCGTACCAAGGTTGCAATAGGCTTTCTCGGTCATACTGTTCGCCTCATTTAGGCGTTCCTGAATAGCCTGATCGGCCATCTTTTCATAAGCGACATCAATTTTCATCTCACGTGCAAAATTCTCAAAATGTTCTTTATAGGTCGAAGGCATGATGACTTCATTTTTAATGACCTCTTTCAGAACCCGGTCTGTAAGTTCAGTGAGCTTGTTTGACATGTGCCGACCTTGTTGAGGGATATAGTCAATTATAGTTAACGTATATTTAGGTACTTCTTTAAGGATGCATCTGAAAAAGATTTTGAAGTGTCCAGAAAGCTCGCCGCACTTTGATAAACGGCAGAGAAGTCCTTGTTTTTGCCACTTTGAATCTGTATGACATCATCTAGACCGTGTTTTGCCGCTTGAATGACATCATCAGGGAAGGCTCTCAAATTAACGCCAAGCTTTTTCAGCTTACTAAAGGCGAAACTGTTTTCGGCTTGAAAGTTGTAGGTCATTTTTGAGTTCATCTCTTCTGAGGCCATCTCGATAATAAGCTTGTGCTCATTTGAAAGCTTCTTCCAGCTCTGATGGTTGAAAGTGAGTTCCAGTATGCTGCCAGGCTCATGCCAGCCTGAGTAATAATAGGGTGCAACCTTGTAGAACCCCATTTTGATATCCAGGGCAGGGCCGACCCATTCGGTAGCATCAATAATACCGCGTTCAAGTGCCGTATATCTGTCTCTTATACACATCTG
>CAXGZT010000085.1:0-10023 GCA_964014335.1 uncultured Campylobacterales bacterium
GATCAATGTGGGTCTCGTGGGCTCGGAGATGTGTATAAGAGACAGCTCTAAAGGACTCCTGCAGCAGTTTTACAAACGAAGCAGTATTTAACACTTCTATCCCCTTATGTTATAAACCTTCATTTTTACTATCGTGTATATTAATGATTTTGCCAGACTTAAATAGCGTGCAATATATGATCGGTTATATTTTGTATAATATGGCATTATAGCAAATAATTTATACTGAATGGCTTGAAGATAGAGGAAAATGCTCTCCTGGGTAGGAGCTGGCGAGAATGTGACACTTGAATCGCGAGAAGCGTTCTAGCTTGTCGACGTGTGCCAATAAAAATGGCCGGAAGTCTTACTACAGTCATGAGTGATGCTTATAAATTATACTTTGAAAGGCGAGGCATCATCCACAGAATGTGTTATCATTCGGACAATAAATAGCGTGAGGACTACAGAGCCTTTTTGCATAAACCAATCATATGAGGAACGGATGTCATATTTAGCTAACACACTTAATGCTTATTGGTTGTGGAAAGAAGTCAACTGCAAGTTAGGCGTCTCAAGCACTTTATATAAATCGTGGAAACATACTCCCAGTGTCAAGCTCAATAATAAATATGTTTTTATTCAAAAACAATCTTTGCCTAAAAAATATGAGTATGTAGAACAGATATTGACGGACCTCTCCGGGTATCTGCCTGTCCGCTACGCCTCAGACTGTTTCCATGTCAATGAGCACACTTTCAATTCCAAGGATATGAAGCTTTACAGCCATTTTGAGTATAAATATGTTCAGGATATAAAATTTGTCAATATCAAGCGTTTTTTTACAGAACACGGTATTAAAATCAAAAAAAATGATATTTTCCAACTGGGAAGAATCAACAAACTTGATATAACCGAAGATTCGACCTTTCATATGATCACAAAAGATTACGGACTGGTCATATATAACTCATAACAGACCACTTGGCAACTGCCCTTTGATCCTATACACGATTGTCTATTTGCCATCCTTGGAAGAGGTGTTTACAGAGCAGGTACACACTTCCAAACGTTATAGCACGCCCTTTTCAATACTTTTATGCGATGTGGATCTTTTTAAGAACATTAACGATACTTTTGCTCATATCATCGGTGACAAGGCGCTCGTAGAGATGGCAGCGATACGCTAAACCGACGTCATAGATCGATGGGGGGCGAAGAGTTCTTGATTGTTTGCCGCGAAACGGATAAAAAAAGCGCCTTGTTGCTCGAACAAAGGGTGTGTATGGCCGTTGAGAAATATACTTTTGCCACAAATCGTAAACAGACTCTCAGCATTGGTGTCAGCAGCTTTTCACCCAAGGATAGGGATATGTCGATGCTTGGACGCGCAGAGAAGGCTCTCTACACAGTAAAACAGAGGGGCAGAAACAGGGCCGAGTTTCAATAACACCTTCGGATATCATGGGAGCTTTAGTTTTTTATTCCTCATCCGGTCCAAGTGCTTTGAACAGCAGATCCGATAAGCTTTTTCTCTCTTGCGTATCGACATGAGCAAACATTTTTTCTTCTAACTCTATAACATCGCTTAAGGATATTTCTAAAATCTCTTTACCGCTTTTGGTGAGTTGCACAAGCTTGCTTCTTTTATCTTCTTCGTTGTCAACTCTTCTAATATACTCTTTTTTTTCTAACTTCTTCAGGACCTTAGTCATCCCGCCGGAGGAAAACAACAGCCCTTCGTAGAGTTTTGTAGGCGTCAGTTTAAACTCTTCATCGCCCGAAGAGCGCAAGGCGGCCAGCACATCAAGCTCACTGTTGGAGAGGCTATACTTCTCATCTAAGAGATTTCCTATTCTTGTCAAAAGCCTTTGAGATAACATCAGCAGGGGCAATGTCACATATCCAATATCACTGTCACTGCATATATGGCTGTCACCGCATATATCTTTGTTCTCAAGATGTAATTTTAATTGGTTAGCGTTCATAAGATGAATTATAATGGAATCCTACTTATAAGTAAATATATCTTTCCGGTAAGACATGTTTAAGAGACTCTATGTTATCTTTCCGGGAAGATATGCAGGGGAGTGTAAAAAATGAGATATATACTATTCATAGCGGTGCTGTTGCTTAATATGCAGGCAAACGAGACTAAAGGTGCTCAGCCACCGCCGTCTTTAGTCAAAACGGTAAAGGTTAAAGAGGGGTATGCAAATACTCTGCAGAACTATGTTGGTACGCTTTACTACGATAGAAATTCAAATATTGCATCCGAAGTTTCGGGTGTAGTCAGTGATCTGTATGTCAAAGAGGGTCAATCGGTCAAAAGAGGAGATCTACTGCTAAAACTTGAAAGCTCTATCTTGGAAGCAAAGATCAAAGCCAAGCAGGCTACTCTTGATTCTATGCTTGCCCAACAGACTAAACAGAAAAAGGATTTAGACAGAGCAACCGCTCTGTTAAAGAGGGCCAGTATATCTCAAAGCAGCTATGATACGACCTTTTATACCCTGGAAGCGCTAAATTCACAGATAGACTCACAAAAAGCCGAACTGCAATCTATGAAAATAGAACTTCAAAAGAAAACGATAAAAGCACCCTTTAATGCCGTACTCGTAAAAAGAGATGTGGACATAGGCGAGTGGGTTGAAGTCGGAAGCACTGTCTTTACGATGGTTGACCCAAAGAGCATAGAAGCAAGGGTAAATATTCCCAGTAAACTCTTACATACACTTTCAAAAGAACAAAAACTTCAGGCCAATATAGCCGGAAAGAACATAGAAGTGCGTGTAAAAACCATACTGCCTCTTGCGGATCAATCCAGTCGTACCTTCCCCGTAAAACTTTCGCTCAAGAGCCAAAACAAGCTTATCGAAGGTATGAGAATAGACGTAAAAGTACCGACGCTAAAAAGAGAAAAAGCTCTTTTGGTTCCTCGCGATGCGGTTATTA
The DNA here is from genome assembly GCA_964014335.1 of uncultured Campylobacterales bacterium. Classification (GTDB taxonomy): domain Bacteria; phylum Campylobacterota; class Campylobacteria; order Campylobacterales; family Sulfurimonadaceae. Next base: position 2,935 of record CAXGZT010000085.1, read on the forward strand.
AACGTTTTGGAGATTTTGTCGTTTTTAGCGTTGTAGAGGGCAAGGCCGTGATGTTTCCTGCAAACGTCATCAGTTACACTCAGAGCGAGGCCGCAATAAGAGCAGATGGACTAAAGATAGATATGAAGGTCATTACAAAAGGAAATGAGCGAATATTCCCCGATATGCCTGTAGTCGAAAAGGGTGATTAATGAACTTCATAGATATATCCATAAAAAAACCGGTCAGTGTTTTTGTCGCGATAGTACTGATTTTGATGTTTGGTACGGTGGCCTTAACCCAGCTTCCCTATAAACTGACGCCAAACGTCATAGAGCCCGAGATCGGTGTGACGACTATGTGGCAGGGGGCGACTCCGAGCGAAGTCGAACGTGACATAGTCGAGAAACAAGAAGAGCAGTTAAAATCTACTCCGGGTCTTGTAAAGTATGAAGCGACTGCCTCTGACAATATGGCCGAAGTCACGCTGACCTTTGAAGTCGGAACGGATATGAACAAGGCACTTTTGGAAGTCTCAAACAAGCTCAACCAGGTTGACACTTATCCGGAGAATGTAGACAAGCCCATTATCCAGTCAGCCGGATCCAATGCTTCTCCGACGATTTGGATGGGTTTTGTCGTCAATGAAGGAAACAGCAGAGATATAGATACCTACCTAACCTATCTGGACAACGAAGTAAAAGAGCAGTTTGAACGCGTAAAGGGTGTCGCCAGTATCTTCGTTCCCGGCGGTACGAAAGACGAGCTTCATATAAAACTTTTTCCGCAAAGACTTGCCGCGCACGGTCTTACAATAGATGCCGTGGCATCTGCCGTTCAAGCCGAAAATATAGATACGGCGGCCGGAACAGTCGATATAGACAGACGTACCTATCGAGTCCGTACATCGGCCAGGTTTACTTCCATAGAAGAGCTCGAGCAGATGATACTCTTTAGTGATGGTCAGCAAAGTATTCGTTTAGGCGATATTGCAGAAGTCTCCAAAGGCAATGAGAAAGTTATAGCCAATATTTTACAATCCAGCGGAGAGAAGCTGAATAAAGCACTTATATATGGTGTGCGAATGGAGCCCTCAGCCAATGTCGTCGACACGACGAACCGTGTCGAAGAGGTCGTAAAACATTTGAATGAAAATGTACTTCCGGCCCATGAGATTCACCTGGAGTGGTTTTATGATCAAAGAGGATATATCCAAGGGGCAATTGATTTAGTACAAAACAATATCGCTATCGGTGCGGTTCTAGCCATCACAACCCTCTTGCTGTTCTTGCGCTCGTTCTTACCGACGGCAGTCGTCTCGGCGGCTATTCCTATCAGTATCGTCTCAACCTTTATCGTTTTAAATATTATGGACAGAAGTTTAAATACGATCTCGCTTGCGGGTATCTCGTTTGCGGTGGGTATGCTGCTTGACAGTGCGATCGTTGTCTTGGAAAATATAGACAGGCATCTGAAAATGGGTAAAAAGCCCTTTAATGCGGCGCATGACGGCGCGGTTGAGGTCTGGGGCGCATTGGTGGCATCCGCCCTTACTACGATCGCTGTTTTCCTGCCGGTAATATTTTTGGAGTCGGAAGCGGGACAGCTGTTTAAGGATATAGCCATTGCCGTTACGGCGGCCATCACCTTCTCCTTATTTGTCTCTATCTCTGTTATTCCGATGTTCTGGACGCAACTGATAAAACTGAGCTCAAAAGAGCATGAGGTATCGCAAAAGCCGGAGTCCTTTTTGATCAGGATGGCCAAGAAGATAGCCGCTGTATTTATGTCGGGTGTGACCTGGAGTCTAAAAAGAAGACTCAACCAGTTTATTATGATTATCTTTATGGGCAGCCTTTCAGTCGCTACGATCATCATGCTGTTTCCAAAGATGGAGTACCTGCCGCAGGGAAATCAAAACCTTATTATGAACATTTTAATCCCGCCTCCGGGCCTGTCCGAAGAAGAGAAAAAAGATATCGGGCATAAGATCCATAGGCACATGGCACCTCATTATGAAGCCGAGAAAGACGGAGTTCCTCCTATCAAAGAGAGCTTCTACGTCTCCTTCGGTGACTTGATTATTCAGGGTATGATCTCTGATGAAGAGAGCAGAGCCGCCGAGTACATACCCTTTATGATGCCGGTGGTAAACAGCTTTCCGGGCGTATTCGGGATTTCGCTTCAAAGCGGTGTTTTCGAACAGGGGATAGGCGAGGGGCGTAATATTGATATTGATATCAGTGGTCAGGAGATGTCCAAACTTACACAAATCGGCGGAATGCTGTTCGGTGCGATCTCCGGAGGAATAGAGGGTGCGCAGGTCCGTCCGGTGCCTTCTATCGAGCTGCTATTTCCCGAAGCACTGCTGATACCCGATAGAAATGCCTTGGCAAATGTCGGAATGAGCAGCAGAAGTTTCGGTTTTGCAGCAGACGTACTGCTTGACGGCCGTAAAATCGGTGAATATACGCAAGAAGGTCATAAATCTATCGATATGATCTTGAAATCTCAAGACAGCATGATCAATTCACCCGAAGCGCTTTATCTTACTCAAGTAGTAACGCCCAATGCCGGACTGGTTCCTATCTCCGAGCTGTCGAGTTTGAAACACACCACAAGCATCACGAAGATCCGGCATGTCGACGGCAGAAGAACGATTACGCTTCAAGTCACGCCGCCAAGCAATATGACGCTCGAAGAGAGTGTCGAGAGGCTGGAGGGTATCGTCAAAGAGGCTGTTCCTCCAAATATGCTAGAGGACGGAACGGATGTAAAACTTGCGGGAAAGGCCGATAAGCTGGCTCAGACTATCGAGTCGATGAAGTGGAACCTGCTGTTTGCACTTGCGATTATCTACCTTCTCATGAGCGCTCTGTTTGGGAACTTCATCTATCCCTTAGTGATTTTATTTACGGTTCCCATGGCAACGGCAGGCGGTTTTGTAGGTCTGAAACTGACAAATGTCTTTTTAGCGCCGCAACCGCTTGACGTACTTACCATGCTCGGGTTTATCATACTTATCGGTATCGTTGTCAATAACGCCATCTTGATCGTACACCAGGCCTTAAACAACATACGTTATAACGGTATGCACTACGAAGAGGGGATCATAGAAGCAACGCGTTCTCGTCTGAGACCTATCTTTATGAGCTCACTGACTTCCGTTTTCGGGATGTTGCCTCTTGTTTTGGTTCCGGGTCCCGGTTCTGAGTTTTACAGAGGTCTGGGCTCTGTTATCACCGGCGGGCTTGCTATGTCTATGCTCTTTACGATTTTAGTTACACCGGCACTGATGTACTTGATTTTAACTATACAGGGTAAAGAAGAGAAGGATATTTAATGAGAATGTTTTTAGTTTTTGCGGCATCTTGCATGGCGCTGTTCGGATTAACGCTATCGGAGTCTATAGACCTGGCAGTGGATAACTCCCCGAAAGTCTCCATCTCTAAAAGCAATATAAAATATGGCGAATATCTCGAGGATGAGGCTAGAGCAAGCTATCATCCGACACTGGATGCCGGTTTTGCCTGGCAGAAGATAGAGAACACGACGGCATTTTCTTTCAGTCCGACCTACAACTACAGTTTGAGTCTGAAGTACAATCTGTTTAACGGGTTTTCGGATTATTCAACCATCAGTTCAAAAAAATCCGACTTGGAAGTATTCAAACTGGAAAACATATCGGTCATTGCTGATTTGAAACTCTCTGTAATAAGGAGCTATACGGACTATCTAAAAGCAAAAAAAAGCATTAAGACTCAAGAAGAGCAGTTGGCATCGCTTATAAAGCAGTATGATGACACAAGGGTAAGGTATGAGCAGGGGGTAGTCGCCAAAAATGAGCTTCTTTTGATCGATGTAGAAAAACTCAAAGTGGAGCAGGACCTTATAAAAGCAAAAAGTGATTCTATCCTTGCCCGCAGTAATCTGGAAAACAGCATAGGAGTACCTATTGCTGACAGCGACACTATCGATGACTTTGATGCGGCAGTCGATACGGAGAAGCTAGAAGATATATCCTTGCTCGAAAGCAAGATGATGCAAAAACGCAGTGAAATAAAAGCGATGCTTTTTAAAAACAAGTCTCTCATAAGCCAGAAGGATGCGGTACGAGGTAACTACCTCCCGAAGGTCAATGTAGAAACCGCCTATCAGGTGAACGATCAAGAGAGAGGATTCGATACATCTGTCGTACAGCCTAAGGATCAAACAACCTTGAATCTAAATGTCTCATGGAATCTATACTCGGGTTTTAGGGGGGAGTCCAAAATGAGAGCTCTGCTTGAACAAGCGAGCCAGCAAAACTATCAACTTCATCAGCTGAAACTCGATCTGAAAAACCAATTGATAAAAGCTTATGAAGAGTTCAGGGTTGCAAAGAGTGCGAAGCATGTTGCAGCCCGTGCAATAGAGAGTGCCAAAGAGAATTATCGTATCACGGCGGACCGATACAGTTACGGGGATATAGATACGCTGACGCTTTTGGTGTCTCAATCAACGCTGACACGGGCGGTAAACGAGTATAATAATGCCTATTATGACCTCTATGTGGCATATAAAACCCTGGAAAGAATTACCTCCGAGTAGACTTGGGTTAAAATGAGTAAAAAACAGTTAAAACAATAAAACGATAATGATATTTAATGAAAAAGGATAACCTATGTCAGCATGGATATATTTAATGTCAGCAGGAGTTCTGGAAGTTGGATTTGCATTCATGCTTAAACTTACGGACAATTTTACAAAAATCACACCGACAATCATATTTGTATTGTTTGCAATAGGAAGTTTTTATGCGCTTACAAAAGCTATCGAAACCATCCCGATCGGGACGGCATATGCGGTATGGACGGGAATAGGAGCCTTTGGCATAATAGTTATAGGGATAGTTTTTTATAATGAACCCGCTGGTGCCTTGCGTCTGTTCTTCTTGTTTACACTGATAGCTTCTATCATCGGGTTAAAACTGGTATCAAACTAAGGCAGTTTGCAGGGAGATGAGCTGCACCCTGTCTCAACGGCTCGATAAGATTAATGTGATATCACTTTTTTCTCTATATAAATCGCAAGAGGTATCTGGACGAGATAGGCAAACATAATCGGCAAGATCATTGAAACGCCAAAGGTGTTTGTCGTGAATGTCGAAAGGACTAAGGCCAAGGTTATGTAGCGGGTTACAGTATGCCAAAAAGCGGCTCTCTCATGTTTGAAGACAAGCTTATAAAACAGTTTTGACGCTAAAAAGGCAAAGAGATAAAAGGCAAGAACCGCTAGGGCGGATATATAGATGAGTTCGGGTTCAAAGTCATAAAGTTCAAGAAGAAGTTGGGAGTTTTGGAGTCCAAAAAGATAAAAAATAATGACAAAGAGACTGATGCTGCCGATGTAGTGACGGTTTTTTTCTATAAGGTTTTGCAGAGGTTTTATAAACAGGATGACTCTGCTGGCGATAAAAGGAACGACAATCAGTAAAATGATGATGGCCCGTGCGAAGTTGCTTACATTCGCTTCATCCGCATATGAGGCTTCAAAATAGGCTGAGGCGTAGAGGCCAAAGCCGTGCAGCATAAGCAAAGAGAGAGAGACAAAGACCAGGTTGATAAAGAGCAGGATAAAACCGATAGAGGTGTCTGCCTTTGATTTTTTGATCCAATGCATGACCATCCCTCCGCCGCTGAGCACGGACAACATGAAGAGTCCCGCCGCAATGCCGAAATCATTTGTAAGCAGGCCTATGCCCAGGGCTATCACCGGTAAAGCGATATAGTTTGCAAGGATGCTCTTCGCTATAAGGGCTTTGTGCTCAAGGATAAGTCTGATGTCAGAGAGTTTGACATTGAAAAGTGTCGGCATTATCAGGGTCAACCCCGCAAACAGACAGATCTTGGAACTGAAAATAAAGCCGTCCGTATTGAAGCCGTAGGCCAGACCGAGAACCGCCGCAAAGAGAATAATAAAAAGTTGCATCACGCCCCTTTGAATAGTAGTTGTGACTAATTATACTGGAAATGTTTCAAGAAAGTATGATTTAAAAGTTGAAAATATTAGAGAGTTTATGTATGATACCGGCTGGCATAAGCAGGCGTGCAAGGTAATATACCTGTGCAACGCTTACTGCGTAAAGACAACTGCTTTGAATTAACAGTGCTATAAGATCAGGAGCAGTGTTGAGATATCTCAGGTTGCGGGCAAGGTTGAAGGGCCATGTGAAAAGTTCAGGTTCGCTCTTTTGCATCATTATGTTTATCATGAAGTCCTTGAGTCTAAGGACTTTCCAATACAAGGGTATAAGATATGGCCTACTATATAACAAAACTAATTATTACAACACTTTTAATCGTGTTGATCTCGGAAATAGCCAAGAGAAGCAGTTTAGCAGGCGCCATCTTAGCGGCTATTCCTTTAGTGTCGATATTGGCTATGACATGGATGTACATAGATACAAAAGACAGTAGTGCTGCGGTAGAGTTCTCAAACAGTATTGTTTGGTTGATTGCGCCGTCAATCACACTTTTTTTGGTCTTCCCCTTCTTGATAAAAAAAGGACTCGGTTTTTATTCAAGTATGGGTATCTCGATTGTGATGACGGTTTTCGCTTATTACAGCGTGATCTATCTTCTCGAAAAATCAGGGTTTCGATCATAAAAACAGATCTGTTTCGAGGATATTTGGCATAATCGCCACAGTTTCCGCAGAGTGCAAAGAGGTCAATGAAGATTCTCACAATATAAAAGTTTCCTTCGCTAATTCAACTATACATGGTGCTGGAGATATTTTAAGTGTAATTGGAAATAATTCTGAAGAGAGAGTCTGCGAAAATTTAAATGAGTTGAACCGGGTTTTTAGAAACATATAAAGATAGAAAATTAAAATCGAAGAAGAGAGCGCGTATGAATATTAAGGGAATGAAAATTTTGTCAATTGATGATAATGTGGATGAGTTGTCGATTATTGAAGGCTATACAAAATCATTATCCTTGGATGTGGATAGCTTTGAAGACCCGCAAAAAGCGCTTTTGGCTTCTGAAGGTACGGATTATGATTTGGTAGTCGTAGATTATACGATCTGTCTCTTATACACATCTGACGCTGCCGACGAAAGTGTCG
>CAXGZT010000086.1:0-9958 GCA_964014335.1 uncultured Campylobacterales bacterium
GAGATCTCTTTGATGAAGACGACCTCTTCTTCCGGTTTTGCGAGAGGGAGCATCGCCTCTTCGAACTCGGTGTTTGCCACCTCAAGCGCCTCCTGGGCGATCCCGATCACATCGATGAGCTCGTCCTCGCCCATGGCATTGGAGACCACCGTATTGATCGTCTCCGAAGCCAGACTGGGGTCTATCATCGGATCGATCATCGGGGCAGGAATGACTTCCGTCTCGACGGAACCCAAAGAGCGCATCTCTATCATCAGCAGGTCTTCTTTGCTTCCCGCGACAAAGAGATCCAGGGTCGATTCCTGCATCTGGCTGTTTGTCGGGTTGATCTCGATCGTCCCGTCTATCTTCCCCAGACGCACTCCCGTTACAGAGTTCTTAAACGGCAGGTCAGAATGGATCATTGCGGCAGATGCCGCGTTTAAGGCCAAACGCTGAAGGTCTGCCTCTTTATCCACACTCAGGACCATGATAACGATCTGTGTCGGATGCGCGAACCCCTTCGGAAATACCGGACGCAGTGACCTGTCGACCACACGGGATGTAAGGGTTTCAAAATCACTCGGTTTGGTCTCGCGTTTGAAGAAACCTCCGGGGATCTTTCCCGCAGCATAGCTCTTTTCAATATATTGAACCGTCAGGGGAAGGAAGTCCCCCTCGATCACTTCTTCTCTGTCGACGGTAATCGTAGCAAGCATAACCGTGTCACCGACTTTTAACCAGGCTGAACCGTTGGCCTGACGCGCGACCCTATCAAACTCATACTCTTCTATATGGTTGTTGACCTCAAATATACACTTGCTCATCTCTATCCTTGTTCTTCTAATATTTCTTCGATTTCGTTATCGCTTATCTCCGAGAAGTCCTTATAATAACAGTAGGTCTTCACATAATCATTCACCTCATGCACCACATAAGACTCATCAACGATCTGGTTCAATGCCTCGGCCACACTTTTTGGGGCTACCGGGATAGCCACGAAAACAGCTTTTGCATCCATGTTCATCGCTGTTTTGATCCCCGTCATCAGTTTCAAGCCGCTTTCACACCCCTCGTCTATCAGCAGGACATGTTCGTCTTTCAGGTTGGGAAACTGCGAACCTTTCCTGAATCTATATATCGAAGAGAGTATCTTCTCTTCATGTTTCCGGTGGGCTTCTCCGTAGATATAATCATACTGTATATCGAAGGCATCCACAAGCTCTTCATTGACCACGATCTCTTCCGTCTCGCTTACCCTTCCCAGTTCGCATTCAGAATTTGCCGGAGCATAGATCGCTTCTGAAAAGAGAATATCTACGCAGACCCCGGCCCGTTGTGCTATGGCCGATGCAATCTTCAGACCGCCCGGCGATACAGCTATAACCTTCCATTTTTCTGCCCTTATGCGCTCTATCGGCAGGGTGTCTATCAACTGCGCCGCCGCATCGTCTCGGTTTTTATAATATTGATTCATCCTAGACCCCTTATAGTGCCGATCCGGCAGCCGATCCGAGCAGGTACTTCAAGCTGTCTTCTGTAAACGAAGCCCCGAAACCTAGGTAGATATTGTCAGCCCTTGAATTCAAGAAGTTGTCCCAGCCCGTATAGACCTCCAAGTGCTTCAAGAAGCGGTAACGCACACCGAACTTCAAATGCGCATTGTCGTCACGAAGATCGTTTTCCGCATTAAAGTCATAGGCTTCAAAACTCCATTTCAGGTTATCTTTCATAGCAAAGTAGTCGATACCGAAACCGCCCGTTGACTCGATCAGACCTGCTCTGAAAAGCAGGTCGTCATATCGTTTTCCGTATTGTGCCGAAAAACGGAAATCACTGCTGTCATGCGTTTGCGGCTCCCTGAAGTTTCCGCTTGAGTCCGTCTGGGAATAATCCTCCATCGAGATGACACTCAGCATATAGTATGTCGATGGATTTGGTAAATAGTTAATATCGACATAAGTCTTCACATATTCATCGTCTATCATATAGTGGGCATTCATTCCAAACTGAAGCTCGCTCTTTGTAAAATTAGAGAGAAGTTTATCCACCTTTTTAAAGGCGTCTTCACCGCTGCTAAAAAAGTCATTAGCCGACACCAGAGTATTGTTCAAAGGCTTCTTGTTGTCTTGGAAGATTTCCGAGAGATTGTCCTCCAAAGAGATAAACTTGTCCAGGGCAACGGGCAGTTTATTGTCCAGAGTCCCTCCGACACTGTCAAAACGTTTTGTCAATGAATCAAGCCGCGTCATGATATCAGGAAGTTTATTGTTGACCGTGTCTCCCATCTCTTTAAAGTTATCGATCGTCTTGTAGAGGTTGCTTCTGTTTTCGGCAATGACTTCACGTAAAGACCTGCCCACTTGCGCAAACTCTTTCAAGGCGTTTTGCAGGTCTTGACGGCTTTTACCGTCAAGGGTCTGGCGAAGTTCAGACATAAACAGGCGCATCTCGTTTGCCGCCTTGTCAACGCTGTCGCTTGTCTCTTCGAATGACGACAAGCGGTCTACTTTTCTCAAAGAGCCGTTTTCCAGAAGATTCTCTTTAGATTCCCCAAGCCCTATATTGATCAGTTTTCCGCCCAAGACCGTGTCCTGTGTCACCGTCACCGAAGAGTCAACAGGGATCAAAATACCCTTGCGAATAAAAAAACGCAGTTTCACCTCATGGTCTATCAGCGAGATATCGTCAATATATCCCACTTCAACCCCGTTCAGCTTCACCTTGCTTTTGAGTTCAAGACCCGAGGCATCTTTGATATAGGCGTTAATCTTCATCCCCTCTTCATTAAAACTACCTAGATCATTGACCTGAGTGGAAAGCAGAAACAGCAAAACCAACCCAGAGGCGACAAAAGCACCGACCTTCGCTTCCAACTTCATTTTATACCCTCATTATAGACTTCTTCTGACATGCAAAAAAACATTTTATTCATTTTCCGACTTTTTATAATCCACTTCAACTCCAATAAATGGTTTTAGGTTCAGCGTCAAGTACAGTATCTTGTCCTGAATACCCGAGGCAAGACCCGAGGCATCCAGCGTCGGCCTAATGTTCTCGACATACTCCAGCCTGAGGCTCCAGCAGCGTTTCTCATATAAGAAACCGAGATAACGGTTTTTGGTCTGACTCTGTTCAATATCATAGGCGTAGCCTGCAAAATACTGCCACCTGCTCGAATAGTTATAACGCGCATCTGTCGTAAGATAGCGGGTCAAGCTTCGTATGTTGTTGACCAGTCTGTCCTGATATAGATGTGAAACATTGAAGATAAACACCCCGTCATTATACCCAATCGTATTCTGTGTCTTTGCAATAACATTGCGGTCATAATTATAAAAGGTATTATTGTAATAGTTCAGCTCTTTCGTAAAATAATACCGAAGCTCATTCTCCAGATCCCCGTATTTGTCATAGCCCGACTCATAAATAATCGGCTGTTTGATACGATGGTAAAGCTTTTCGCCCTCTTCATCCGTAAAAATATATTGCGAAAACTCCAGACTGGCCTGCTGCAGAACGGTTGCAATATTATCATATTCACAGGGACCTTCCGTGCAGGGGATATTGTTCTCTTGGTTGCTTCTAAACTCTTCGTCGTAATCCTTGTAAAACCCGCTTTTTTTCTCTTGGCCCGGCTGGACGTAACTGGCCGTAAAAGCCATGCTGTGCGAAAAATCCTCAAAGGCTTTCACAAGGTTTGTATTGAGTTCTACTCTTTGAAAATCCGCCCCATATGCCCCGGGAGAATACCCCCGTGTAGCCACCTCGTCATCCGGTCCGTAAAAACTGATCTGCGAAGCATATAAGTTTTCACTGATGGAGAGTGTCAAATATTCGTCCAGAAGGGGAAACTGCAGTATCAAAGGGACCCTGATCTCACTCTGAAAGGCGTTTTTGCCCTCCTCCCTGTAATAGTTATTGCCGCGATAATCAAAGGAGTACAAGAAATGCTCATCCAACAAAGTATTGAGATAGTGATGATACTGTAGGATCGGAAGGTTTTGTATGGTGTCGGCATTGCTGTCCTTGTTCAGGTCAATGAAGTATTTTTCGTACATCCCGAAATAATCTTCGCTTTGGTTCAAGAACATATTTACCTTTGACGTCACCTGTGAGGTCGTTGCATAATCCAAAGAGTCGTTCTCTTTCAGGTTCAGGTATTCCACATCATTTAAATAGGTGATATCCGCATACAGGCCTGAACTTCCCTGAACGTCCCAATCGAACCAGGTCTTTAGAAAATCCCTGTGCTGATAATCAAACTCGGCGCCATAATGCTCCTTGTTCTTAAGGTTGAAGGCTTCTTGATAATCTATCTCTTCCCTGAATCCGCCAAGGACGAAGGAACCCGTGGACTTGGGCGAGTCCACAAAACGCAATACAGAGTAGAGGCCTCTTCCGCGTTTTACACGGAGCTGAGGAAGCAGTTCCACGTCCCATAGCGGAGACTCGGCGATGTAGATAGGTTGTTGATACATAAAGCCTTCGTCACTGGAGAGCCCGAAGATCGGCCTCAATAGTCCCGTCCGTCTTGTTCTATCTGTCGAATAGGCGATGTAGGGCAGGTAAAACACGGGCATCGATCCGGCATACAGTCTTGCATTATAGAGCTGCATCCACTGCTCTTCGCCGTCATAATAACCGCTGCTGAAATGGACGGTCCAGTCAGGGTCTTGCGGGCTACAGGAAGATACGACCCCGGTGTGAATCGCATACTCTTGTTCATCTACTCTGGCCGAGCGGGCGCTTACCCATAACTCATCGGAATGCTCCTGGAAGAAGAAGGGACGAAACTGACGGGTATTCTCTTTTGTGTTCAGCATCAGGTAGTCACCCATCGCATAATACTGCGCCCCCTTGAGAGCGCTCACACGCCCGTAAAGCTCGATAATACCCGAATCACGATCAAAACTTGCCGACTCAGCACTCAAATACAAGCCGTCATATAGGACAAGCACATCATTTCTGGCCTTCACAAGGGAGCCGTTCATATCCACCGATGTGGAAAACACCTCTACTTTTTTATCTGCATAAACAAACGCAAAAGTCAAAAACAGAAGGCATAAAACTCTAAGCATCAACGACCACTGTCCTGGCTGTCTTATCATGCCATGTCTGGCGGACAGGGTCTAAAAGCCCCCAAACAAAACCCGCGTAAAACAGAAGCTCGCTGATGATTCGGATAAACGCCCTGTTGAATGCACACGAGAAAGAGGGCTTTGAAACGGTGCCGAGTTCCAAGATTCTGATTTTCATGATGATCTTGCCCGGACTTGCTGCATACTGCATGACAAAAAAAGTATGGTAGATAAGCTTTAGCACCATGAACTCCAGTACATAGGAGTTGATCAATATAATCTTGTCTTCGATACTCTCTATCCCGTTGAAGGTATCCCATATAACCGTTAACCATATCAGGGACAAGATGATCTCGTCTATCATATACGCGCCAAAGCGTTTTTGCCTTGAGGATAGGACTAGCTGTTCCCTGTCAAGGAGTTTAAATATCTCTTCATTCATGGACTAAGCGCGCAGTGCCTGATAAGCGATATCTGTACGCAGCTTTTTACCTGCAAAGTGAACTTGCCCGCATAAAAGATAGGCACGATCGCGCGCTTCTTGGATACTCTCACCCAAGCCTACACAGACAAGGACTCGTCCGCCTGTTGCACATAAGGTCCCGTCTATGTTACTCACGCCGGCATAGGAGATATGCGTATTACTCGCAATCTCCTCGTGATGTACCTCATCCACTACGATCTCAGCCGGAGTGGACGAAGAGTAGGGATAATCCTTACTTGCCATGACGACACCGACCGCATATTTGTCGTGAAACTCTACCTCTAGGCTGTCAAGCTGGGATGTTGCGGCCTTATAGAACAGATCAAACACAGAACTTTTCATCAACGGCATCAATATCTCGCACTCAGGGTCACCAAAACGCACATTGAACTCCAGGGTGATCGGTTCGCCATTAACGACCATGATACCGATAAAAAGTACCCCTTTAAAAGGAGCACCCTCTTTTTTCATCCCGTCCAGTGTCGGACGGATAATACGCTCTTTTACTTTTTCATAAAGTTCATCGTCCACAAGAGGTGTCGGCGCATAGGCACCCATCCCGCCCGTGTTCGGTCCCTGATCTCCGTCAAGAAGACGTTTATGGTCCTGGGCGGCTTGAAGAAGAATGAAGTCGTCTCCGTCACAGACGGCAAACATTGAGAGCTCATATCCGTCTAAAAACTCTTCGATAATGACTTTTAAACCGGCATCGCCAAACGATTTTCCGCTTAACATCTCAGAAGCCGCTTTTTTAGCCTCATCATGGCTCATCGCGATGATAACACCCTTACCCGCGCATAAGCCGTCTGCCTTGACGACTATCGGGGCCTTAAGCGTATCAATAAATTTAAAAGCGGTATCAATATGATCTGTCTCGATATATGCTGCTGTCGGAATATTGTACTTGGCTAAAAAGTTTTTCATATAAACCTTTGAACCTTCCAACTGCGCCGCCTCTTTGGACGGTCCGAAGATCGTCAGACCTTCCGCCTTGAAGATATCTACTACGCCATCGACCAAAGGCGCTTCCGGTCCTACAATAGTAAACTCGATCTTATTATCTTTGGCATACTGAGCCAGTTCGTGATAATCTTTGATAGTGACGTTTTCACCTAGGTTTTCAGTCGCACCGTTACCCGGAGCAAAATAGAGTTTATCAACATTTTCGTCATCTTTCATTGCACGACCGATAGAGTACTCTCTACCCCCGCTTCCAAGTATCATTACATTCATCACTGTCTCCGATTGTCTGTTATTTTTTAAGGTTTACTTCGTTCATGAAGGTTTTTTTGCAGATTATTTATAAAAACTTACAGGGTAGGTTTTGATCAATAATCTCACGTCTAGGGTCCGGGTGGGCGTTCCGCGTGTTGCTTTGGTTCTCAAAGCCGAATATAGCGAATCGAAAGACTTATTAGGTAGCAAATTCTAAGGCCAGGCCGTCAAACAAAGATACTTCACACAAAACCTCTACGGCATCCACTAAATGAATATGTAGAACCCCCTGATATGCGAGTAGTCGCACCACCCAGGCTAGTTAAGATTATAACGCATAAAACTTTAAGAAACGGTTACTAGATTAACTTTTTGGCACACTCGATTGCACTATGCACCGAGGTCCTTTCTGAGACCATGGATCGAACGCCTTCGGGCAAAGCGCAACGGGTCGTCTCGCCTATGCATACGATCTGATATGAGGGCAGGAACGCATACTGTTTCTCAAAACATTCTACCGAAGAGGGCGAGGTAAACACACAGATGGCATCTGAAGGAAGTTCAGGCAGTTCGACTTGCGAGCACGATGTCTTATAGACAATAAAGGAGTCTATCTCCACACTGCATCCTTTCAAAGCCTCTGCGATATCGAAGGCGACTACTTTTGCGTGGGGATACAGGGCTCTCAGGCCACCGTACTTCTCTTTGACTATCTCAACAAGGCTTTTGCCGTACCCATCGCCTATATCCAGGACCCTGGCATTCATCTCTTTTGCCATGCCGGCGGTGGTTTCAGAGATAGCCAATACAGGAAGACTCTTCCAGTTTCCCAGCTTGTCCAAAGCGCTAAAGACCTCTTTGGAAGTCGCGATGATATAGTCGTAGGAAGAGAAGTCAATAGGAACTTGAAGATAGTCAAGACGAAGAATAGGAATATGATTGACGCCCGGATAAGGGGTCTTGGAAAAGAGAAAGATTCTATCTTGCCGGGCACTCATCGATAGGAGCTCGTCCTGAGCAAAGTCCGGACCTACTCCCACTCTATCGTGGCAGGCGGTTTTGATGATATATCATAGACTACGCGGTTGATCCCGTCAACCTCGTTGATAATACGACGTGAGATCCGCTCTAAAAGATCATGAGGGAGGTGCGCGAAGGTCGCCGTCATTCCATCAACTGCCTCAACGACACGTATACATACCGTATTGTCATAGGTACGGTTGTCACCCATGACACCTACTGATTTGACATTCAGTAAAACGGCAAAGGCTTGCCATGTCTTCGTGTAGTATCCGCTTGCTTTTAGTTCGTCCAAAAGGATCACGTCCGCTTCACGCAGCAGGTTAAGGTCAGGTACATTGACATCGCCCATAATACGAATCGCAAGACCTGGTCCGGGGAACGGGTGTCGGTTGATCATACCTTCAGGAAGGCCCAGTTCAAGACCGATCTTACGTACCTCGTCTTTGAAAAGTTCACGCAGAGGCTCGATGAGCTCAAAGTCCATCCAGTCCGGAAGACCGCCGACGTTATGGTGGGACTTGATGACCTCGGACGGGCCGTTTACGGAGATAGACTCAATAACATCGGGATAGAGCGTTCCCTGTGCTAGGAACTTGATCCCTTCATGTTTTTTTGCCTCTTTTTCAAACTCTTCGATAAAGGTATGGCCGATGATCTTGCGTTTCTCTTCCGGATCAGAAACATCCGCAAGCTTTCCTAAAAAGTTGTCTACCGCGTCAACAGTAATCAAAGGCGTTTTCAGGTTGATTTTAAATACCTCTTCAACCTGCTCACGCTCACCCTTGCGAAGAAGACCATTATCCACAAATACAGGGACAAGCTGGTCCCCTATCGCTTCATAAAGCATCGCCGCCACAACGGACGAGTCGACACCGCCGCTTAGACCGCAAAGCACCTTGCCCTCGCCGACTGTCTCACGGATCTTGGCTATCTGCTCTTTGAGGAAATGTTCCATCTTCCACTTCTCATCCACACCACAGATCTTGCGTGCAAAGTTACGAAGCATCAGGTAGCCCTCTCGCGAATGCTGGACTTCAGGGTGAAACTGCATTGCATAAACACCTTTTTCTTCATTTGCGATTGCGGCAAACGGAGAGTTGGCAGAGGTCGCTATTGGAGAGAAACCGGCCGGTAGGTCGTCCACGCGGTCAGAGTGCGACATCCAGACAATCCCATTGTCGTCTACATCATCAAAAAGTGCAGACTTTGTCTCAAGCTTAAGTTCGGCCTTTCCGTACTCGTGGTGGTCTGAACGAATTACAGAACCGCCAAAATCCACAGCGATTCTCTGCATACCGTAACAGATACCCAAAACAGGAATACCCATCTCGTATACGCCCTGGTCGACCTCATAAGCATCTTTGCTATAAACCGATGAGGGGCCGCCGCTAAGAACAATACCCTTTGGGTTTTTAGCTTTAATCTCGTCGACAGTAGTGTAATAAGGGACAATCTCACAATAGATTTTTTCTTCACGCATACGACGTGCGATTAACTGTGTATATTGTGAACCGAAATCAAGAACAATAATGCTTACATTTTTCAATTGGGATACCTTTAGGTGATCTAGTAGCGAAAGGATACTCTATTTATCATTAAAAGTTTGTGAAAGTAGAGGCTTGAGATACAAGCCTCTATAAAGGAAGGGTTAAGAACTTAGTGTCCGCCCTCGGCCGGAATCTCGAATTCAGCCTTGCACTCAGGACATTGTGTCTTAGGAGTCACTTTTTTGTTATGCACCTCATGCTTATTATACAGACCCATAACTTCAAACTGGGCATACCAGATCGCGATAGAGAGTATATAACCGATTAAGATCGTCCATGAAAGACGCATATGCGCACTAAAGGTGTAGATACCTTTGAGTTTTCCCATCACGCCGACACCTGCGGCTGAACCGAAACTGATCAGTGACCCACCGATACCTGCCGTCAAGGTCACCAGAAGCCATTGATCGAGTCCAAGCTCAGGGCTTGCTTTCAATACCGCCGACATTACCGGGACATTGTCGACGATCGCTGAAAGGAAACCGACACCGATATTCACATAGGTCGGTTCAAACATATCATACAACATTACCGCATACGCCAAGAAACCTGCAAAGTGAAGTGCACCGACAGCGGCTAGAATCTGTCTCTTATACACATCTCCGAGCCCACGAGACCCACATTGATCT
>CAXGZT010000087.1:0-9931 GCA_964014335.1 uncultured Campylobacterales bacterium
GATACTGGAGTGTATGCATGGCGGTGTTGACCTTTATCAGGGTTACTGGTTTGCAAGACCAACTCTTCATTTTAGAGATTGCGCATTGGTTAATAAGAGGATTGAGGATCTGGCGATGAGCTTTTTAAAAGAGAGGTCTGCTCTTGGAGAGCTTAAGGAGAATCTACTTAGAAGAGCGAACAGGCTAACGGATAAGCTTCTGCAAGTCTGTGCGAACGGAAAAAGCGGCAATAGAGGCAGGCTTGCCAGGCTTGTGCAAAACGAGAAAAACGTCGAGGCTGTTTACGTCATAGATGCGGAGACGTCCTGCCAGGTAGGCGATACTATCATCAATGTTGAACCCAGAGGGTTCTATGAGCCTTCAAGAGCAGGGGAGGACCACTCCCTAAAAGAGTATGTTTATATGCCGAAGATATCTAAAGATGCTTCTCATCTGACTTCATCTTATATCTCCGGGGCATCGGGCAATATCTGTTATACTTTTTCCAAGAAACTTTTTATAAATCATAAAGAACTGATATTTTGCGTGGATATTTATGAGGAGGAAGAGGAGAAGACCGGAAGGTATTGCGCCTGAGGGCGAGGAGGCTTTTCGGCCTAAGAAGGGTGCTATTCGATGTTCGTATAAACGGCCTGTACGTCTTCGTCTTCCTCAAGCTTGTCCGTAATCTTGCGGATCTCTTCCATCTGCTCATCTGTAACTGAAATAGGCGTATTAGGGATATACTCAAGCGTTGCCTTCGTCATCTCCACCTGCATCTCTTCGAGTTTTGCATTCATATTCCCAAAGTCGGCGTAGTCTGTATGAACGATGCACTCTCCCTCTTCTTCTTCAAGCTCTTCAAGGCCGGCATCGATAAGCTCCATCTCCAGCTCTTCGATATCACCCTCTTGGGGAAGTTTGAACTCAAAAATAGCCTTACGGGTAAACATAAAGTCCAGGGCACCCTTGTTTAGCATCTCACCGGCATTTTTATTGATAAAGTTTTTAACATTGGCAACGGTACGGGTGTTGTTATCGGTCAGACACTCGACTATGAACATGGAACCGTGCGGTCCCTTGCCTTCGAAATTGACCTCAAGCATGTCTTTCGCATCTTTACCCGTAGCGCGTTTGATGGCTGCGGTAATGTTGTCTTTTGGCATGTTCTCCGCTTTGGCATTGAGGATCGCCGTACGAAGTTTCGGGTTCATATCCGGTTCGCCGCCGCCCTCTTTAGCCGCTTTTTCAATTGCTTTTGCCAGTTTAGGAAATACACGTGACATATTTCCCCAGCGCTTCTCTTTTGCTGCTTTGCGATACTCAAAGGCTCTACCCATAAAATCTATCCTTGTGAATTATTGCGGGTATTATAGCTGTTTAACTATATTAGATAAATAAATTTAACTAAGACAGAGTAGAACTTTGGTAAAATTCCATAATTATTTAACAGGAACGCAATAAATTATGAAACTATCTTTTGACAAGACACTTTACGTATTGGCACCGTTGGCAGGGTATACGGATCTGCCTTTTCGCTCTGTCGTTAAAAAGTTCGGTGCAGACCTGACCATTTCGGAGATGGTGAGTTCAAACGCCCTGATACACGGTTCTGAGAAATCGCAAAAGATGCTTGAAAAGAATATGATAGAAGACCCTTACTCCGTGCAGATCGCCGGAGGGGATGTAGATGTTGTCAAAGGTGCCGTCGAGTTTTTGAACACTCAAGAGGGGATAGACGTGATTGATTTCAATTGTGGATGCCCTGTTCCCAAGGTCGTAAGCGGAGGTTCAGGATCTTCGCTCCTTCGTGACCTGGACCAGATGGGCCGTTTAATAGAGACGATCAAAGAGACATCCAATAAAGAGTTTACCAGCGTCAAGATACGTCTGGGCTTTAGTGAAAACAACCACCTTGAGATCGCAAAGGTCGTACAAGACGCAGGTGCTGATTTTATCGCAGTGCACGGGCGTACGCGCTCGGGACGTTTCAAGTCCGAAGTGGATTATGATGCGATTGCAGAGGTCAAAGAAGCCCTGAAGATCCCCGTCATAGCCAACGGGGATATTGTCTCCTACGAGAAAGCCCAGTGGGTCTTAGAACACACCAAGGCAGACGGCCTGATGATAGGACGAGGGGCTATTGGACAGCCATGGATCTTTCATCAACTTAAAACAGGTGAAGAAGAGGTCTCGATAGAGCTTAAGAAAGAGATTGTCTTGGAGCATTATGACAAGATGGTCGAGTTTTACGGTGGACATGGAGTTCCTATGTTTAGAAAGCATATTCATACCTATTGCAAGGGCCTTAAAGGGGCGTCGGCACTTCGAAATCAAGTCAATACGATAAATGATATAGAGGAGTTCAGAAAGGTCTTGGAAGAGTTTTACAACACTACGGAAGTAGCATGATATTTTCCTGAATGCAAAGAGAGTGACTCCCTTTACCGCTCTTGCGTTAAAAGCTTTTTCAGCATAGAGAGAGCATCTTTGGAATCCTTCTCATACCACTCTTTGGCTGAGATACCTCCGGCAGCCTGATAGTGATACATCGAAGGCTCACGCTGTCCTTCCAGGATCGACTGTGTAAGAGCCGTCAGATTCTCTTTTCCTTCTTGTTTTCCCATATGGGTATTGAAGATGCGGCGCTGCTCACTGTCGCTAAACTTCTCCAGTTGGCAAAAATAATCAATCATTCCATATAAAAACATATAATAGATCTGAGTCTTTTTTTTGTCATGCTTGATCTGTGTCAGATTGATCTGTTTGAGCAACTCAGAATGGTATTTTGTGATATGCTCATAAGTGATATCATACATCTGGGACTTGTATTTAAGGGTGCTCTGCGGCGCCTTCTGTCCCTTAGTCTTGCCTGCGGATGATCTTTTGAAGAAGAAGAGGGCCAGCAGTAGGATGAACAGGGCCCCGGCAATAAGGAGATACAAAATAGGAAAACCCTTTTTCTGCGAAACCTGCTTTGTTGTGGTTTTTTTGGCTGTTTGAACGCTCGGAACAGTTTTAATCACTTCCGGTTTTTTAGGAGGGGGAGTACTTAGGTTCTCTTCAACAGTTTCAGGTTCTTCCTGTTTGACTATCTCTTTTTTCTTCACAGGAGCACTCTTTTTCGACTGAGCCTGGTCTCTCTTTTCGTAAGACTCTCTCATCTGTTTAAAATAGAGTATGGCTTCCTGGTTCCCATGTTTTGAAGCACGACGAAGCCATTTGTAGGCATCCATCTTCTTATGTTCGACACCGAGGCCTTTCATATACATCATACCGATATTGTATTCGGCACGGCTGTCACCTTTCTTGGCAAGGTTTAAGTAGATCCTAAACGCGTTCTCATAATCTTTTTTTGTGGCTGCCTCGTAGGCGAGGTCGTGGAACTCGTAATGCATGAAGGAGGTGTCGTCGTTAGCCTGAAGTAAAAAAGAGACATCCCTGTTTTTCTCGGCATGAAGAGAGGGCGAGGCAAAGAGAAGGGCAAGGCTTAAAAAGATTGTTTTTATATTCATGTCGGTTCTTTCATAAGGTTGGTATGGATTATACACGATCTTAAAACAGAGTTCAATCTTCTGGTAGGGTGTTGAGATCAGGCGGTGAAAGATGCTCTTGCACATACTGGTCGAACTTCCCTTTTTTGCTCATCTTTAAAGCATACTCTCGGACGCCTTGCCTCTCTTCTTTGTACTCCATTATCGGTACGCCCATGCCGCAGCTTGTCTCTACTGCATAGATGTTGAATTTAAAAATGTGGCGAATCGCACTCATATCCTCTTTAAAAAAGGAGCCGGCGACTCTAAACTCATCACTCTCTTTTGGAATGAGTTCACCCTTGCAAAAGCAGCGTAGAATCTTAGGAGCGTTCTCAAAGGCGTTAAACAAAATAGTCACCTCTCCCTCCTTGCTTATATCTCTTGCCGTTCGGTTTCCGCTTCCAAGATAATCGATCATATAAAGAGAAGAGGAATCGATTATATGAAGTGAGTCATACCCTTTTGGGGAGAGGTTGACCTCATGCCGCGAAGAGGAGGCAATATAAAAAAGTTTCTGTTCTTGAATAAAGTTTATGTCGGTGCGAGTCAGGTTTTTGTACTGTTTTCCCAATTTACATTCCTCAATCTTATTCTGCTGTTATAATACGGCTTAGATTATACAGGAGAAATGTAAATGCTTCATAAAATAAAGAAGTATTCCACAACGAACAGCTTGGTTCTTGTCGGGATTGGCCTTGGTGTGGCCTTTGGAAGTTTTTTACCCGAGCTCGCCCTGCAGCAGCAGCTTATCGGGCAGATGTTTATCAACTTCTTAAAGATGCTCGTAGTACCTTTGGTCTTTGCGAGTATTTATGTCGCGATCATGGGACTCGGCAGTCTGAACGACCTTAAAAATATCGGCCTGAAAACGGTTGGTCTGTATCTGTTGACAACGGCACTGGCTGTGTTGCTTGCCATTGTCGTGATGAACATAGCCCCTATCGGAGAAGAGGTTTCCGTTGAGGGGCTGGAATACAAAAAAGCGGCAGAGATAGCCGAGTTTTCTATACAAAGCATGATACTCAGCTTTATTCCCACAAACATCTTTAGTGCGTTGACGGAAGGTTCGATGATGCAGGTAATCGTCTTTTCTATTATGTTTGCCATCGCTTCGCTTCATCTGAAAGCACATAGACAAGAGCTGATGCTGGATTTTTTCACAGGTGTGACAAATGCGATGTTGAAGATGGCCGAGTGGATCATCAAGCTGACACCCATCGGTGTCTTTAGCCTTATCTCCTATGTTGTAGCCGATCAGGGTATAGATGTTATTCTCGGCTTGTGGAAATATATGCTGATGGTGGTCATCGTCATACTCCTTCATGCCGTTGTGACCCTGCCTCTGCTTTTGAGTCTCTTTGGACGTGTCAATCCTTACCGCTATTTAAGCGACGTACGTGAAGCACCTATTATGGCTTTCTCTACGGCTTCGAGTGCGGCTACCTTGCCTGTTTCTATGCGCATTGCTGAGGAGATGGGCGAGGTTGACAAAAGACATGCGGCCTTTGTCTTGCCACTGGGAGCAACGGTTTCTATGGATGGGACAGCGGCTTATCTCAGTATAGCTGTCTTATATATCTCTCATCTTGCGGGAGTTGACCTGAACCTTGGAGAACAGCTCCTCTTGGGCATAACCATAGTTGCCTTGAGCGTCGGTGTCGCTGCCCTGCCCAGTGCTTCTTTGGTGATGATGGTCGTTATCTTAAACCAGATCGGTCTGCCTGTTGAATACATAGCCTTAATCGTCGCCGTGGACAGGATACTGGATATGTGCAGGACCTCTTTAAATGTCACCTCTGACCTGATTGTAGTAAAGATTGTTGATCAGCTTCACAAACGTGCAGGAGTGTAAGTGAACGTGGGAAAGAGGAGGTTTTAAGATGGATGCTTACGGATATTTGATACCCCTGGAGAAGAGGCAGGAGATAATAGAGCTTGCCGGTGAACTCGAAGAGATGAAAGAATGCTCTCTTTAGGAGACCGCTTCTTGATTATGATCTTTTGTAATATAATGGTGTAGAGAGAAGGTTTGAAGATACTCTTACAGGGTGTTTAGAAGCCTTTGAGGGTCGAGCTGTTCTAGACGAGCTCACGGAACTCTCCAGAAGCCTTTTCTTTATAGGACTGCAGGGGTTCAACATCCTCACGGTTGTCAAGTTTGAGGTAAGAGTCAAGTTCCATTTTGTTATCATCCAGGACGCTGTCAAATTCACTCTGCGTGTTTATGGGTTTATTGCCACTGTATTTGTCAAGTAAAACATTTGAATTGCCAATGAGCACAAGGTAGCTCTGGCCTTCATACTCAAGCATAGCAACCCTGTTCTTCGGATCCAGCGGTTTTTGAAAACGCACGGAGATACCCTCTTTTTTTGCCCCGCCTTTAAATAGCCATGGTTGTTTTCCCTTGGTCTGAGGAGTGCCCATCTTCTTTTTCAACCATAACATAAGGATAATACCGATCAGTAAGATGGCAATGACAATATAATAGGAGTTGTTAAACTCATTTGCCTGCTTGGTCGGCAAAGCCTTTGTGTCAGAGAAGGCACCGGCTGAGCTGTTTGCGCTTTTTGCTACAGCCGAACCCTTGATAAACCGCAGGCGTAAGCCGTAAGCATCACTTGTTTTTGATGCGCTCATCCTTACATTCGCCGCAGTCTGCAAAATGATCTCTGTATGCGAATTGATGGGTGTGATCGTCATCTTGTGCAAATAAGAGGTGTTGATGTTTTTGATCTTAGGTGCTTCGATTGAGGCGCCTTGGAGCTTTAATACTGTCTTGTTATCTTGCTTGATCTGGGAGAGTTTTCCTTCAAAAGGAGTGTCGAAGGTCAGCATCACGTCAACGCGGTTGGAACGCTCATAGACATTATAAGAGAGGATCTTGGACCCAAAAAGAAGATAAGGTACTACGAGTAATAAAAGGTATCTCATAAACGTTCTTTCGATAAATAATAGATGACCGAGGTGGAGTCAAGTACCTCATTGATACGAATAGCCAGGTTCTTTTCATAAACCATGACCTCGCCTTTACCGATGATACGGTTGTTGACATAGGCCTCAACACTCTCTCCTGCAGGTTTTGAAAGGTCTATGACGGAGCCTTTTTGCAGGGCGAGAACCTCTTTGATACTGAGGGTCGTCTGTCCCAGATCAGCGATAAACTCGACTTTCATGTCCAGAAGCCCCTCATAATCCATCCATGCCAGCTCTTCAAGCTCATCTGCATTTAAATCAAGGCTTTCGAGGCTGTTTTCGGCCATCTCTTCTTCTAGCGACTTGGACTTATCTTCTGGCATTAAGCGTTTATCCCCTTATCCTTTGATACCGATAACCAAAGCCTCTTTGGGAGTTTTCAAGATCGACAGTTCACTGCATTGGCAGTTTCCGAACTCCTCAATCGCTTTAAACTCAGGCGTCGTTATCATAAAATGTTCTTTGTCGGCCTGTTGGGCCAATACTTTTGCGCTTCCGACTATCATATTGGTTGACTCAAGGGCCATCTCCTGCATGGTCTGATCATCTGCATCATCTTCAAAGAGATAGACAGAGACAATCTCTTTTATCAGCGCCTCGTTAAAACCAAGATAAACGGTCTTCATCTCCCCGTCATCCATCTTTACATCAATTGAAGCAATTACCGTTCTCACTTGCGTAAGTTCATCAGTTTTTTCCGTTTTTAGTTCAATCTGATTATGCAGAAAGTTCTCTGCCGCTTCTACGATGGTTGAAATCATTTGTGTCCCCAGTCATGAATTGCTACAATAATGATGTTTAATGTTTTTATTATAGGTAAAACTATTTAAGCGGAGTTTAACAACCCACTCGCGAGTACAAACTTTGCTTTAAGCTACGATAAGTCGCAGAAAAACAGTCTTGGATTGGATGCTTGTCTGAAAAAAGTACACATTTTAAAGGGGATAGGCCTGATTTCGCACTCTCTTTGCTCATAATTCGAGTTTTATATCTGACTGCCCCTCTCTTTTCTGAACAAAAGTTTGAATTGCTGAAGCTAAATTGTATCTTTAATGACCTAATTAATGAAAGTAGAGTACAATTCCAAAGTTAGATGAATGACAGTTTTACCGAATAAAAAACGTCTTTTGCTAAAAGAAGAGGAAGGCGCACTGTTGAAAGCGGATCTTTTTTGAGGTAAAACGAAGTGAATGCCGGTCTGGAAAGGTAAGGACTTTTTTCAGAAAATTTGTCGTATGGGGAGTGCTGAGAGAGAAAAGCCTCTTTAGAGAATCAAAGCGGACTTCAGAAAAAAATAGGTACATAAAATCGATATATTGATCATTATTGAGCTCATTGTTTTGGGAATAGGCGTTGGATCGCTCTCTGGTTTTTTTGGTATCGGGGGCGGAACCATACTCGTGCCTATACTTCTGTTTATGGGTTACGATATTAAGACGGCCGTCGGTATTTCGGTGCTACAGATGGTCTTTAGTTCGGTATACGGTTCATTTCTAAACTATAAAAAAGGTACCTTGAGCTTTGACACGGTTTTCTCTATCGGTGCAGGCGGATTTTTCGGTGCGCTTTTAAGCGGATGGGTAATATCGGTTCTCTCTTCCGAGGCATTAGAGTCTATATTCTTGGGTTTTATCATTATCGCTCTGTTTCGTATGGCTTATAAACCGGTTCTATATAAGAAGAGCAGAAGGGTACACCCTGCTATTTTGTTTTTTATAGGGGCCCTGCTGGGCGTGTTCGCGATCTCGATCGGGGTAGGAGGTTCCATACTTCTTGTACCTATACTGGTCGGTTTTTTACACTTTGAGCTTAAAAAGGCGATTTCGGCAGGTCTGTTCTTTGTCGTTTTTTCGTCTCTTTCCGGCCTGGTCAGTCTTTCTGTCGCAGGACAGATCGATTATCTGGAGGGTCTTATCATTGGTGCGGCTTCTTTAGTAGGAGTCTATATAGGGGTTCATCTTAATGTTAGAACACCTGCTGTGTTGCAAAAGCGTATGCTACTTGCATTTTATATCTTAGTATTATCTTATCTTTTATCGAGGGTCTTTAACACATGATCAAAATTACCGGTGCACGCGAAAACAACCTTAAAAACATCTCTTTGGAAATCCCGAAAAACAAGCTTGTCGTCTGTACGGGTCTAAGCGGAAGCGGGAAATCAACTCTTGCCTTTGATACGCTGTATGCCGAGGGACAGCGCCGGTATATCGAATCCCTCTCTTCGTATGCGCGCCAGTTCTTAGACAAGATCGGAAAACCGGAGGTAGATAAGATCGAGGGGCTTACGCCCGCCATCGCTATCGACCAAAAGACGACTTCCAAAAATCCCCGTTCAACGGTAGGTACGATCACAGAGATCTACGACTACCTCCGTCTGCTCTTTGCCAGGGTAGGGGAACAACATTGTCATATCTGTTCTAAACCAATCTCGCAGATGAACGCTGCAGATATTATTGAACAGGTAGCCCATCTTCCTATGGGTTCAAAAGTCATCATCCTGGCTCCTCTCATTCGTGAGAAAAAAGGAACTTTTTCAGACCTTCTGGCATCTCTTAGCGCCAAAGGCTATGTGCGTGCCATGATAGACGGGGTGATGGTCCGGCTGGACGAGGAGATTGAACTCTCCAAAACGAAGAAGCATCCTATCAAGGTTGTGATTGACCGTATCGTCATCAAAGAGGATAACAAGGAACGAATCGCGCAGGATGTCGAAAAAGCTTTAAAAGAGTCTTATGGTGAACTGGAGATAGAAGTCCTGAACTTCGAAGATGTGGGTCTGACAGAAAAGCTTATCCATTATAGTGAGCATCTGGCCTGTCATGACTGTAAGGTGAGCTTTGAACCTCTGGAGCCTCTCTCTTTTTCATTTAATTCGCCTAAGGGTGCATGTACCGAGTGTGACGGCCTGGGAATCCGTTATGCCTTGGACACGGACAAGATCATCGACCCCGACCTAAGCATCGAAAAGGGTGCGGTCAAGATCGTATACGGCTTTAACAAGGGATACTATTTTACCTTTTTAAAGGGCTTTTGTGCACATGAAAAGATCCCTATCGACAAGCCTTTTTACGAGCTGGAAGAGCATCAGAAAAAAGCAATTCTTCATGGAAGTATCGATGAAGTTCCTTTCGAGTGGAAGGGCCATCCTATAAAACGCGTCTGGCCGGGAATTACGAAGATAGCCTATGATATGTTCAAGGATGAAAAAGAGCTTCAGGACTATATGAGTGAAAAGACCTGTTCCAAGTGTGATGGAAACCGTTTGCGAAAAGAGAGCCTTGCGGTGGATGTAGCCGGTAAAAAGATCTTCGAACTGATAAGGATGCCTATAGAAGACTCTTATGCCTTTTTTGCAGAGGATGAGAACTTCAAACACTTTGACGATCAGACCAAGATCTGTCTCTTATACACATCTGACGCTGCCGACGAAAGTGTCGGTGTA
>CAXGZT010000088.1:0-9888 GCA_964014335.1 uncultured Campylobacterales bacterium
GTGTATAAGAGACAGCTCGTGCAGTGTATTAAAGAGGGAAAGTTCTTTTGTAAAAGTGAACACAAGTCAAGGCATTTTTTCTCATCTGAGTGAATATAAAGCAGCTTAATGTCTATTTTACAACTCATACCAAATACCTTATGGCTAGTATATCATGATTAAGAATCTAAGAAGATGAGATATTACAATTAGTAAAAAATATAATATTTAGTCTATTATAAACCTCGATAGTAAAGTAGATTACCAGGATTAGGCGCCAAAAGAAAGTGTAAATTAGTTCGTTGGATTAGTTTATATGTAGTTAAGAAAGAGAAAGGCCAAGCAGAAAACCTGCTTGGGATGATAATCAAGAATTACTTGATGTCAGAGATCTCAGAAAGATCGAATTTGATCGCCGGGCTCATCGTTAATGAAAGCGCAGCAGATTTGATATAACGACCCTTTGCAGATGCCGGTTTTTGCTTGTTGATTGAAGCAAGGAAAACTTTTAGGTTCTCTTCGATCGCAGTAGCAGAGAAAGAGACTTTCCCGATACCGGCGTGGATGTTACCTTTCTTATCAACACGGTAGTTTACCTGACCGCCTTGAAGGTTTTTAACTGCAGTAGCAACATCAGGTGTTACTGTTCCGGTTTTCGGGTTAGGCATCATACCTTTTGGCCCTAGAATACGACCGATCTTACCAACAAGACCCATACAGTCAGGTGCAGCAACAACAACGTCAAAGTTGAACTCGCCTGCTTGGATCTGCTCTACAAGATCGTCTGTACCAACGATGTCAGCGCCTGCCGCCTTAGCTTCGTCAGCCTTGGCACCCTTTGCAAACACAGCAACACGAACAGTCTTGCCCGTACCGTGCGGAAGAACGATAGCACCACGGATCATCTGATCAGCGTGACGAGGGTCTACGTTCAGGTTCATTGCAATCTCGACAGTCTCGTCGAATTTTGCAGATTTTAGTTCACTCATAAATGCAGAAGCTTCAGCAACGCTGTACGCTTTACTTGCATCAATTTTTTCGGTAAGTTGTTTATATCTTTTACTTGCCATTTTGATTCTCCAGTTTAATCTGCCGCATCTATTTTTGAATCACTGCGGTCGATGATTTTAAAAGTATCTACAGATTCCGCAGACTAGTCTACGATTTCAATACCCATTGAACGAGCCGAACCAGCTAAAGTGTTAGCAGCTGCTTCTTCATCATTTGTGTTAAGATCTTCGATCTTAGCTTTTACAACTTCCATAAGCTGTGCTTTGGTAATCTTACCTACTTTGTTTTTAAGCGGGTTGTCAGTACCTTTTTTAAGGTTTGCAGCCTTCATAAGAAGTGCAGATGCCGGTGGCTGCTTAGTGATAAAAGAGAAGCTTCTGTCGTTGTATACAGTAATAACTACAGGAACTTTGAATCCCATCTTATCTTTTGTTTTTTCATTGAATGCCTTACAGAATTCCATGATGTTAACACCACGTTGACCTAATGCCGGACCTACTGGTGGTGCCGGGTTTGCTTTACCAGCGTCAATCTGAAGCTTGATATAATCCATGACTTGTTTTGCCATTGTGTTTCCTTTACATTTTTTTTAACGCAATTCGAGTAGAACTCAAATTACTACGCTAACGCTAAGTTCTCTTCATCAGAGGGCTCACGCGACTGGTCGCTATAGCTACGCTAACCTTAAGTTTCTTTAAAACCTGAGGTTAGCGTAGCTACACGTCCCTTAGATGATTTTTTCTACTTGCGTATATGAGATATCTACAGGCGTTGCACGTCCGAAGATAGATACGTTAAGTTTAAGTGTACCGTGTTCCATATCGAACTCATCAACAGTTCCCGTAAAGTTCGAGAACGGACCGTCAATAATACGCACGACTTCGCCTGTATCAAAGGCCACTTTCGGTTTCGGTGCAGCACGGTTCTCGACACGATCAAGGATCGTATTAATATCGTGTTCGCTAAGCGGTGTGGGATGATTCGCCTCGCCGATGAAACCCGATACTCTTGAAAGAGACTGAATCATATGCTGTACTTCCGTGTTAAGGTCGATATTGATAAAGCAGTAACCCGAATAGAGTGAACGTTCCGTCACTTTTTTCTTACCGTTTTTCATCTCCATCACATCTTCAGTCGGAACGACTACCTCTTTGATTATATCTTGGAGTTTGTGCTCTTCGATCAAGTTTTCAATTGCTACTTTAACACTTCTCTCTGAACCTGCATAGGTCTGTAAGGAGTACCATTTATGTGCCATAAGAGTCCTTTATAAAATAGCTGCTAGGCTTGATGACATAATAAAGTCGACCAGTGCTAAG
This sequence comes from uncultured Campylobacterales bacterium, assembly GCA_964014335.1. Lineage (GTDB taxonomy): Bacteria > Campylobacterota > Campylobacteria > Campylobacterales > Sulfurimonadaceae. The sequence continues at coordinate 2,310 of CAXGZT010000088.1, forward strand.
AATAGTGATACGAATGTAACAACAATGAATACGGCAAAAAACGCTTGTTTCACTTGTGGTGAAGTTGGAAAAATTACTTTTGACAACTCTGCGCGTGAGTTTTTAACATACGAGCTGATTTTACTCATCATCTTATCCTTAATATTTACCTTCTAAAAAGGTCATGTCATTTCCGATAAATAGATCTCTAAAGATATACAGATCGAACATGAGGTGGCAGGCGTAGAGAGACTCGAACTCCCAACACCCGGATTTGGAATCCGGTGCTCTACCATTGGAGCTATACGCCTATGTATCTCTTGCCGAAGCAAGAAGACGGAGGATTGAAACTTTTACAGTTTCATCTCTTTGTGTACTGTGTGCTCACGACACCATTTACAGTATTTTTTTACTGAAAACTTTTCTGTATGAGTCTTTTTGTTTTTAGTTGTGTGATAGTTACGACGTGTACACTTCTCACAACCTAAGTGAATATTTTCTCTCATTGCGTTTACCTAGTTTTAGATTTTTCGCTAGAGTCTAAGCTCTAGCTCCGCTGTATGAGGTGTTTGAAAACTCTTAATTACTTAAGGATTTTAGCAACAACACCTGCACCAACTGTACGACCACCTTCACGGATAGCGAAACGAGTTCCCTCTTCCATTGCGATCGGTGCGATTAGTTCAGCAGTAATTTTAACGTTGTCACCTGGCATAACCATCTCAGTACCTTCTGGTAGAGTGATCGCACCTGTAACGTCAGTTGTACGTACATAGAACTGAGGACGGTAGTTAGAGAAGAATGGTGTATGACGACCACCCTCGTCTTTGCTTAGTACATAGATCTCAGCTTCGAAAGTCGTGTGAGGCGTAATAGTACCTGGCTTACAAAGTACTTGACCACGCTCAACTTCATCTTTACCGATACCACGGACAAGAATACCACAGTTGTCACCAGCTTCACCCTGCTCCATCTCTTTACGGAACATCTCAACACCAGTTACTGTAGTGTCTTGAGTGTCTTTGATACCAACGATCTGTACTGCTTCACCAACTTTGATAGTACCACGTTCGATACGACCAGTTACAACTGTACCACGACCAGAGATTGAGAATACATCCTCAACCGGCATCAGGAAGTCTTTATCAGTTTCACGAACTGGCTCAGGGATGTAAGCATCTACTTCAGCCATAAGTTTAAGGATTTTTTCTGACCACTCACCTAGGTTACCAGCCTTAGCTTCTTCAAGAGCCTGAAGTGCAGAACCAGCTACGATCGGAGTATCGTCACCCGGGAACTCGTATTGGTCAAGTAGCTCACGGATCTCCATCTCTACTAGCTCAAGAAGTTCTTCGTCATCAACCATATCTTCTTTGTTCATGAAAACAACGATATACGGTACACCTACCTGCTTAGAAAGAAGGATGTTCTCGCGAGTTTGTGGCATTGGACCATCCGCCGCAGAAACAACAAGGATAGCACCGTCCATTTGAGCAGCACCAGTAATCATGTTCTTAACATAATCGGCGTGGCCCGGACAGTCAACGTGTGCATAGTGACGACTTTCAGTTTCGTACTCTACGTGTGAAGTAGCGATCGTGATACCACGCTCGCGCTCTTCAGGAGCGTTATCGATCTGATCGTAATCCATTAGCTCTGCATCACCTTTAACAGCTAGTACTGCAGTGATTGCAGCAGTCAAAGTAGTTTTACCGTGGTCAACGTGACCAATTGTACCAATATTTACGTGCGGTTTAGTTCGTTCAAACTTTTCTTTTGCCATAGTATCCTCCGGCTTTTTTATTAAATGAAATGGAATCATATCTGAATTTATCTCAAAATCAACTTATGAGTTTCAAATATAAAACAAATGTTCTGCCGAAGCAGTCTAAGACACTTCTGTAAAGGTTTAACCACTTAGGCCTACAAGCCCTTACAGAAGTGCCCAAAAAAAATGGAGCTCGCACCGGGAATTGAACCCGGGACCTCTTCCTTACCAAGGAAGTGCTCTACCTCTGAGCCATGCGAGCGTTTATGCGCGAGTACTGTCTACTCTGATTTAAACCTTACTCAAGGAAAAAGCTTAAATCAAAGTATTGTTATATTATTATAGTATATTTGATTGTCGTATAATGAAAGCTATCTATCGAAGATATCGTGTGTTATGTTAAGAAGCAAACGATTATCCAGCTCCCAGATAAAACATATCCGAACAAATTTTAAATGGAGCGGGTGAAGGGACTCGAACCCTCGACCCTCAGCTTGGAAGGCTGACGCTCTAGCCAACTGAGCTACGCCCGCGTCTCATTTTAATGGTGGTGAGAAGAGGAGTCGAACCTCTGAACCCATAGGGAGCAGATTTACAGTCTGCCGTCGTTGGCCACTTGACTATCTCACCGTAATTTGTTTATATACTCTGGTCGAACACTGACGTTTTTCGTCAATTTTTCAAAAATAGAATGGTGCTGGCACGAGGATTTGAACCCCGGGCCTGCTGATTACAAATCAGCTGCTCTAGCCAACTGAGCTATGCCAGCATCTAAATTCGAGCCGTAATTATAAGCATTTTAGTTTTTAATGTCAAGGGTTTTGCTTAGGAATTTTAAAACTTAGCTCTTTTTATCTTTCTTTAGAAATAAATTGTATCGCCGTCATCTAAAATAATAGCATCTTTAAGCAGAGGGCTTGAGTAGATCTCTTTTTTTATCTCTTCGATAAAAGTCGGTTTGAGATGATTGAAATAGAGCTTCAGCTCTCTGTCTAAAGATGATATCTCTTTTTCTGCCAAGGCGGGCGTAAGATGAAGACTCTCCAAGGCAAGAGTATCCATGCTTGTAGGGAAAGAACACTCGAGCACCAGAGCAGATATCTCAGGGTTTTTTTCAATGACCTTGCGAAGAAGGGGGTTTTTATAAGTATCTGCGGTGATCAAGACGGCTGAACTGTTTTTACGGACAATAAATCCACAGCTTGGGACCGTATGGACCGTTTCTATCGCTTCGATAGAGGTCGTCTCATCAATAATATACTTTCTGTTCAACTCTATGCTCTCGTAAACGACACTCATCTGATCGGTGTTGGAGAGAGCTATCTTCGAAAAGTCCGGCCAGATAATGTCATTTAGAAAATGCTTCTGAATGGCTTCGATGGTCTCGGGAAGTCCCATCAACTTCAGGGGTTTGCTTCTGAGGGTAAAATAGGAGTCCAATATATAGGCGATATCGACAATATGGTCCAGATGAGAATGCGTCAACCAGATCGTGTCGATATGAGCCGCATCCTCATCCAAAGAGCGTAAAAGGTTGCCTGCATCGATGGCATGAGAGTCATTGATCAAAAAGGAAGAGGTCTCTTGGTGAGAGCCCTTTGTTCCATACGCACCCAAGATCTTTATCTTTTCCAAACGAACCACTTCCCTTGCCGGACTTCTTGTCCTATTAACTTACCTCGTCAGAGTAAACGGATATGAGTGATTATACCTCATCTTTGCATTTATCCCTAATAATGATTATCTCCTCCGGACACAAGGCCAAAAGCTCTCTCAGACCCGGAACCGTGCCTTCCCGTTCAGGACTCTTTTATCTTTCGCATAAAGAATCTTGAAACACTGTCTTCTCCCAGGGCCTCAAACCCCTTGAGTGCCTCTTCTGGCTTACCTGCCAGATAAAGCTCTCTTGCTTCACTGTAGAGTCTGACACGTTCACGGTTTTCAGGAGTCTCTTGCAACAGTTCATACAAGAGTACTTCCTCTTCTTTTCCCTTGACTGCAACGCGTTCAATAGGGCGGGTAAGAAATTGATTCCCCACTACGGCCTTGGTAAACTCCGTAATGAGAATATTCGTACCGTAAATCTTATTTATCCCTTCCACTCTCGAAGCGAGGTTCACCCCGTCTCCAATCACCGTATAGTTAAAACGTCTTTGCGAACCCATATTTCCGACGACAACCTCTGCCGTGTTCAGACCGATGCCGATGTTTATCTCGGGCAAACCTTCTTGACGGAAGAGCTTATTGAGTTCATGAAGCTCATCCATCATCTCCAAAGAGGAGCGGCATGCCATAGCGGCATGATCTTTGACATCTAAAGGAGCATTATAAAAAGCCATGACCGCATCCCCTATATACTTGTCTATCATTCCCTCATACTTCACCACGATATCACTCATGGGCGTAAAGTAGCGGTTCAAATACTCTGTCAGCTTCTGCGGGTCCATCGTCTCGGAGATACTCGTAAAGGAGCGGATATCACTGAAGAGGATGGTCAGCTCTTTTTTCTCACCCCCTAGCACCAAGCGCTCAGGCTCTTTCATCAGCTTTTCAAGAAGAACGGGTGAGAGATATGAGGAGAAGGCTCCCTGAATAAAACGCGACTCTCGCTCTTTGACTTGATGCAGGATGATCTCGCTTGCCATTGCCGAAAGCATCAAGGCGAACAGAGGATAAAAGGCATCTAGATAAAGGTTAAGGTAGACGAAGGCTATCTTGCTCAGCACAAAAAGAAGGAGATAGGCCAGAGCATAGACAAGAACACGTTTATATACAGAGCTTACCAAGAACCAGACAAGCGGAAGCAGTAAAAAGAGAAGTATGTTTGCAAACTCAAGCCGCCCATTTTTATGCAGAAGCTCGTTATTTAAGACATTCGATATAAAGTTTGCGTGGATCAAGGGCCCGGGAACTACTCCTATAGGAGTCGCTCTCATATCCCCGATCCCGGTTTCTGAAATGCCCAAGACGACAATCTTTCCGGCCAGACTATCCTCCCTTAGCTTTCCCTCATACAGGTCCAGAAAGGAGTAGGATTGATAGCTTTGCAAGGGGTAAAAGTTCAATAAGGCAAACCCCTTTTCATCCGTCCTGAGTCCGTGTCCGGCCAGGTCGTAATGTCCGGAACCTATAACCCTGAGCTCTTTCTTGTATTTCATTCGCAGCGCCTGAACACCGATAGAAGGATACAGCTCGCCTTTAAGGCTGAAAGCCAAGGGGTACTCCCTGAAGAGCTGGTCGCTGTCTCGCAGAGTCGAAAAGGTCGCGGAAAGCGTACATGCGGATAGAAGAGGTTCGACATTGACTTCGGCCTCCTCTCCCTCGATGAAGGCTCCCTTGCCCCTCAACTCGGAAGCCGGGATTTCCAGACTCGAGTCCCTCAACACCTCTTCCTGCTCATCACTTAAACCCGCCGAAGAGCTCTCTCGCAGAAAGAAGCCGCATATATTATTGTTCTGTCTCCGAAGGCTCTCTGCCAAGAAGGCATCGCTTTGCGTCGGTTCGGAAAAAACCATATCCAGGATCAAGATACTCTCTTGATTAATACTGTTTATGGCCTTGGCCAAAATCTTCCTGTCCCAGGGCCAGCGGCCGAACCGGTTAACACTTCGTTCATCAATCTCAATAAAGACGACCTCAGGCGAGGCTTTTTTCTTTTGAAAGATATAATTGAGATCGTTAAAACGCAGAGCAAAACTGTGAAAAGGCTCCAATTCCGTCTTATATATCCCTAAAACGGCGAGTGAGATCAACACTACAATGCTTATATATCTCACTTGAGATTTCACCTTGTCATCGCCTTCTTGCTATCTCTTGATACATTTTAAAACGCTCTTCATACTGACTGGACATGGTTTCTTCTCTGACCTGGCTTTCACAGGCTTCCAGACATTTTTCCGCTTCTGCAAAGTGCAGGACCCTGCCCGCCTCCAGGTCAAATTCCCTAAGATAGGAGATGCTCTCCTCTTCGCATTCCGCCTTGTAGGACTCGAAGGCTCTGTTTTGCTCCCCCTTGTATTTTTCATACTCGGCCATCATTTTTGCTTTGTGAAGCTCAAAATCGGCATTTAGAGATTCAATGCCGATCAGGCCCTCGTTCAGAGCGATCTTGCCTTTTCCGCTCGCATCTACGATAAACTCCGTCCCCTTAATACCCATGATGGAAAAGGGCGTTTCAATCTTTAGCTCTTGCAAAGCCTCACGGGGTTCTATCTTGTAATAGACCTCACCCGCGCTTTGCTTCAAGTTTTGAGCATCAATAAAAAAGAGTTCGGAACGCTCATTTAAAATCACTGTGGAGCCGTCTTTGAGCTCGACAAGAACCTTTGTACCGCTGTAGGCGATCAGCTTGTCCCCTTCAAAAAGAGCCTCACCCGGCTTTGGAGTATGTTTTTTTATACTCTTTTTTGAAAGAACCTTGGCTTTTCCGTCTATCTTAACAATAAGGGCAAGCGGTTTTCTTTCTGCTTCAAGGTTCTGTTTTTCTTGTGCACCTAGGGGCATCAGGCCTATAAGTGAAATCAGTCCGAGCCAAGCTATCAACACTCTCATGGTTGCCTCCTTCTCATATCATTATATTTTATACTATATTACTTAGGTGGTGCTTTACTAAAGAGTCTCTATTCTCTGCATTCCATGTTAAAATGCTAAAAAAATTTATAAAGAAGATCAGATGTATATACTTTTTTCACCCAGCGAAGGCAAAAAACTTGGAGGGGAGGAGAGAAGGCTCTCTCACGAGAGTCTCCTCTTTCCCGAGCTCTTTGAAAAGCGTTTTCCCCTTTTAAATGCCTATAATGAGCTCATCCTAAAGGGTTCGACCGAGGAGTTGGAAAAACTGACCGGTATCAAAAAAGAGAACGAGGTTTCGAAGTATCAAAATGATCTCTTTTCCAGTCCAGGGATGAGCGCCCTGGAACGGTATGATGGGGTCGCTTACGACTATCTTGAGACCCACTCCCTCACTCAAGCGCAAAAAGAGTACCTCTATCAACAGACCATCATCTTCTCCAATCTTTTCGGACCCATAAAAGGCGGAGACAAGATTCCGGCTTATAAACTCAAACAGGGCTCTACGATTAATGCCCTCGCCACTGAAAAAATTTATAAAAAAGAGTTCTCCTCTGCCCTTGATCAGCTCCTCAAAGATGAGTTGGTCCTTGATCTTCGTGCAGGCTTTTATGAAAAGTTTTATGCCCTAGATCAAGACTTTGTCAGCATGAAGTTTTTAAAAGGCGGAAAGAGCGTCAGTCACTGGGCGAAGGCCTACCGAGGAAAGGTCCTGCAGACCATTTCAAAGATTCAGCCCAAAACCGCCGAAGAACTTTTGGCTATAGAATATGAAGGCTTAAAATTTATCGAGTCTATTCCCTACAAGAAAAAAGGGACCATGCTTATCTATGAAGTCATATAGAGACTTCTAGAAAAGATCAAAATTAGCTAAAATATCAGAAGAACACTCAATACGAAGGAGTTCTCCATGAAACCGTTTTATATTTTCTGGGCCCTGCTGCTTTTTGGCTCATCCCTTTTGGGCGTCTCGGCCTTTCCTGGCGCGCTGAGCTTTACTCAAAAAGACGGTACGCAGTTCACCGGAACGCTCAAAGGGGACGAGTGGTTAAACTGGATCTCCCTGCCTAACGACTATGTCGCTCTCTTCAACAAAAAGAGTAAAAACTATGAATACGCAGTCATTAAGACCGAAAATGGGGAAAGCCGTCTCAGCACTTCCGGACTCAAGGTAGATGAACAGCTGCACAAAGCTCAGCCGAATAAGCTGGCTAAGACCTGTCTCTTATACACATCTCCGAGCCCACGAGACCCACATTGATC
>CAXGZT010000089.1:0-9816 GCA_964014335.1 uncultured Campylobacterales bacterium
ATATTCAAACAAGGAATCAAAATCAGGTATCTTCTCGCCTATCTTCAGATGCATATAAAGCTCTTTGAGTGATTGCATGTTCTCTTTTCTGGCTGTTTCAAAACTTGATATCTTAGTCGTTAATGCTTTTAATCTGTCCAATGCACTGCTCACAGGCTCCGCCTTTGCTTCATATTTTTTTATATAAAGCACCTTCTATACCATAAAAGACCTCTTCCCTTTTACCCTTCTCATGCATGCCCATGTTTTCTATCCTCGCCTATAGGATTATATAAAACAATATTCATACTATTCCCCTCTTTTCTACCCTAACTTTAACCTTCGACCTACTATAATAAGGATTATTTTTTTATCAGGGGCATTAATGGACTATTTACGGATTGAGGGACCAACACAATTAAGTGGCAGCGTTGAGATTGCGGGTGCAAAAAATGCGGCTTTACCACTTATCGCTATGACCTTGCTGGCGAACAATGAGGTTACTATCAATAATGTTCCTAATGTAGTCGATATCAAAACCCTTTTAAAGCTTCTAGAAAACCTTGGTGCCACCGTAAACCTGCAAGACACCCGTGTTGAGATAGACACCTGTTGTCTTAGCAATACCAAAGCGACTTACGATATCGTCAAAACCATGCGTGCTTCCATTCTTGTCTTGGGACCTTTATTGGCACGTTTTGGACATTGTGAGGTCTCCCTTCCGGGCGGATGTGCTATCGGACAACGTCCCATCGACTTGCATCTTAAAGCCCTCGAACAGATGGGTGCAGAGATCTCTATAGAAGCGGGGTATGTCCTTGCAAAAGCCGAAGGAGGTCTGAAGGGGACACACATCGTTTTTGACAAGATTACCGTAACAGGAACGGCTAATATCGTTATGGCGGCTGCTCTGGCCAAGGGGAAGACGATCATTACGAATGCGGCATTGGAACCTGAGGTTGTTCAGCTGTGTGAGATACTTAAAAACAGCGGTGTCAGCATTGACGGGATCGGCACCTCAGAACTTATCATCTACGGGACAGACCGCCGCCTGGTCAATATAGACCCTTTTGAAGTTATCCCTGACCGTATCGAGGCGGGAACCTATATGTGTGCCGCTGCGATCACCAATTCAGAAGTCACCCTGGAAAAAGTAGCTCCAGACCACTTAGAAGCCGTCATCTCAAAACTGGAACAGATGGGCTTTCCTATTGAGAGTACCCATGACACCATTACGGTAAAACCGGCTCGAAAGATCAAGGCGATAGACCTTATCACTCAAGAGTTTCCTGCTTTTCCGACCGACATGCAAGCCCAGTTTTTGACCCTATGTACCCAGGCCGATGGAGTCAGTCTTATTGAAGAACGTCTTTTTGAAAACCGTTTTATGCATGTGAGCGAACTTCAGCGTCTGGGTGCAGATATCAAACTCAAGGGCAATTTAGCAACGGTTGTGGGGAAGGTTGAGCTCGTTGGCGCAGATGTCATGGCAACCGACTTAAGAGCATCCAGTGCCTTGGTCTTGGCCGCTATGGTAGCCCAGGGAACAACAGATGTACATCGTATTTATCATCTCGACCGCGGGTACGTTAATCTAGAGAAAAAACTGCAGAAACTCGGAGCAAACATAAAGAGGTTAAAAGAGTAATGTCAGCTGACGAGGCAAGAGTGCTTAGATGAATGTTTTCTAAAGCTATTTGTCTTCAAAAATAACCAACTCATAAATACTTTTTTTGGTCACTAAGGTCTTGTTCGATGCCACGGAACCGCTTTCTTTCATCTTAGAGACCTCATGAGTCAGATCATTTACGTCCTGTTCTAAACTTTCAACATGTTCTTTCAAACGAAGGATAATGTCCACACCAGCAAGGTTCACACCCAACTCACGCGTTAAACGCAGAATCATCTTGATACGGTCTATGTCTCGCTGGGAATAGAGACGAATCCTTCCGCCCGAACGTGAAGGAACAATCAGGTTCTCGCGTTCATATTGACGCAGAGTCTGCGGATGGATATCCAGGATCTTTGCCACAATACTGATTAAATAAACGGGTTCGTCATAATGGTGCATATTATACTCCTTCTGGAAGCTTCTCTTGAAGAAGCTGAACGACTTCTTCACCTAAATCATCGACCGAGGGCAGGACAATATTGGCCTTAAGGTAGAGATTCCCCCGTACCTTAGACTTGCGGTTCATCACACCCATCTCTTTGACGCGAAAACGCTGTCCGTTTTTCGTATTTTGCGGTACCTTCAGTGTAATATCTTTGTCTAGAGTCTCGACACTGACCTTTCCGCCAAAAAGAGCAGACTTTAAAGGCACATCTAATGTTTTGACCAGATCGTCACCTTCGCGTTCGTATTCACTGCTGGCCGCAACGGAAATAATAAGATAGAGGTCACCTTTCTGCGAGCCCATATCCTTTCCTTTACCGCGTACACGAAGTTTTTCACCGCTCTTTATACCTGCGGGGATCTTGATATCAAAACTTTCACCATGCATGGAAACAGAATGCTTTCCGCCTAATACGGAGACAGAGAAAGGAACGGTTATATTGGATTCAATATCGAGGTTCACACTTTGCTGGCCAAAGCCGCCTCCACCAAATCCGCCGGCACCGCCGAAACCTCCGCCGCCAAATCCGCCGGCACCGCCGAAGCCGCCTCCGCCGAACATACTGCGAAGGATCTCGTCAAGGTCGGCGTTCCCGCCCTGTCCCTGTGCAAAATCATGGAAGTTCTGCCCGCCGAACATAGAATCCCCATGCATGTCATACTGAGAGCGCTTGCTCTTATCACTGAGTATCTCGTAGGCCGCATTGATCTCTTTGAACTTCTCTTCTGCTTCAGGATCTTTATTGACATCAGGATGATATTGACGTGCCAGTTTTCGATATGCTTTTTTGATCTCTGCCTCGTTCGCAGATGACGAAACCCCCAGGGTCTCATATAAACTCTTACTCATTGTGTGCCTTAAAAATTATAATTATACTTAATGAGTATTATATCACAAGGGTTGAGTCAAAGTCAATCAAGGTTCAAGAGGAGGCTAAAAGGCCTTAATGCGCGATTGCATTAAGGAGATTAAAATCTATACGAGAGCGTAAGAACTGATTCAAGCGGTTTCAAACGCTTCGGTGCATTGACGAAATAATCCTTCTGAAACCTCTCATCAACAAGAGCTAAGATACCTGCATAATTTATATCAAAAGACAAGCCTTTACCAACCTTTACATCAGGTTTAAGACTCTCATAAGAAGAAAACTTTTGATAAGCAGGCACAGAAGAGGCATGTACAAAAGTACCCCACAGTATAGAGATAATCAATAAGTTTTTCATCATACTAACTCCCTTCTCTTTCCTAAAGTATACTCCTTTTTGATTAACACAGATTAAACAACTAAGACTAGATGAGATGATAAAGTCTTTTCCACCAGGCGATAAGAGATAGTTATATACCAAAAGAGTGAGTCAAAAAAAATCAGGACTCCTACCCTAAGGGCAGGATGGTAATGAGAATGGATATAGTCTGAGGGAACAACTCCCTTGATAAATCCTAATGTAGAAAGTGGCGTATACCCGAAAAATAAAGCGCCATACCGTGCTCGTTTGCGGCTTGTATGACCTCGTCATCACGGATAGAACCACCCGGTTGGATAACGGTCTTCACGCCTGCTTCGGCCGCGGCATCGATAGAGTCTCTAAAAGGGAAGAAAGCTTCTGATGCCAGGGCAGCACCCCTAACGTCAAGGTTCATGGCCTTTGCTTTTTTCAGTGCACATTGGCTTGCATCAACACGTGAAGTCATACCCATGCCAACGGCTACCATTGCGGAGTTCTTGACATAGACGACACAGTTAGACTTAACTAAAGAGGCAACTTTCCATGCGATCTCCGCATCTTTCATCTCTTGTTCGGTCGCAGAACGTTCTGATACCAACTTGGAGTTTCTAACCTCATCGTCTTTGACCTTATCCGCATCTTGGAAAACAAATCCGCCGTCTACGTGTTTAAAGTCTAAAGCATCATCTGAAAGTACGATTCTGTCCGCGCCGTATTCAAAGAGTTTAAGACGTTTCTTCTTCTCGAAGACAGCCTGAGCTTCTTCCGTGATACGCCCGGCGATGACGACTTCCAAGAAGATCTCGTTCATCTTTTCTGCCAGTTCGGCATCTACTACGCCATTCACACAAACGACCCCTCCGAAAGCGGAAACAGGATCACATTTAAGTGCTTCTTCATAGGCTTCAACGAGGTTGTCACGAATAGCGAAACCGCAAGGATTACCGTGCTTGACAATTGAAACCGCATTCTCGTCTCCAAATGCGGCAGCGATCTTGACACCGCCGTTTAGGTCATTAAGATTGTTGAATGAGGCTTCACCCTTTAGCGTCTTGAAGTTTTTAGTGAAGTAGTTATCAAACTCATACAGGGCGCCTTTTTGGTGAGGGTTTTCACCATAGCGCGTATCCATGACCTTTTCACCGACAATAAACTGCTTCGCACCAAAGCCCTCGTTAAAACGCTTGTTCATGTAGTTAGCGATCATTGAGTCATACGCCGCCGTATGTTCGTAAGCCTTGATCATCAGGTCACGTCTGAACTCAACCGAGTTCGTGTCATTGGCAATAGCATCTAAAACAAGAGAGTAATCAGCGACATCCGTCACGATCATCACGCTGTCAAAGTTCTTAGCTGCCGAACGGACCATGGCCGGTCCACCGATATCGATGTTCTCGATAATATCATCGAAATCATCAGTCTTCTCTATGGTCGCTTTAAAAGGATAAAGATTTACACATACCAGGTCTATCGCCTCTACGCCTAGTTCTTTGGCCTGGTCCAAGTGCGACTGTTTGTCACGTCTGTGTAAGATACCCCCATGCACAAAAGGGTTCAAGGTCTTGACACGCCCCTCAAAACACTCGGGGAACTTTGTCACCTCATCGATCTCGATAGCAGAAACACCTGCCTCTTTCAACATCTTGAATGTACCGCCGGTAGAGATGATCTCAAAGTCCTGTTCGACTAAAGATTTAGCAAACTCGACAATATTTGTCTTATCGCTTACACTGATTAAAGCTCGTTTCATTTTGGGCCTTTATTAGGGGTGAAATATTGATGAAATGTTAGCAGATCTGAACTTTTAGTTTCATTAGTCTGAAAATGATTACCATACGAGAGATCCCCCCTCTATCCCTCTGTACAAGGAGCAAAAATATCGAAAAAGCTCCAAGAACGTGATACCAGAAGAGTGATTACTCCATCTCCAGGCTCATCAGAAACATATCCTCACCGTCGATGACCTCTACATTCAGACTTCCGCATTGAGGGCAGCAGTAATGTATCTGTTCCAGTTCACTTTGGACCCGGCACTCCTGGCACAGAATCGTAAGCGGCTGTATATTCATGACGAACTCAGCACTTTCACACACCGTTTTCTCTTTAAAGGTGCCAAAGGCAATATCAAGAAGATGGGGTTCAATACCGCTCATCACACCGATCTTGACGGTCACCTTTGTCACTTGTCGAGCTTTATTCTCATATGATATCGTCTCGACCTGCTCCAGAAGTGCCTGTACAATTGAATATTCATGCATGGTACACTCCATGCATTCTATTAATATTCTCCTCGGCTCTGCCTGCGGAGTTTCGCTTCGCTGCACCATGCATCAACAGATCCTGGGAAGCAGCTCACCCTTCGGCAGATCGAGAAATCGACTGCTTCCATGGCTTGAATGCAGCACAACTTTTCCGGGATATCTTTGAGTGGTACGTCCAATTACCGCCGCATCTGTACAGAATCCGAACTTCTGAAGTATGTCAACGGCAAAAGAGGCATGCATAGGAGCGACAGCGAGTATAAAGGTGCCTTCATTGGCAAAGTCCATAGCCTCGAAGCCGAACATCTCGCAAATACCCTGAACCTCATCGCTGATATTTACCGCAGACTCTTCGATCTCCATACAGACACCGCTGCTCATCGCCCATTCGTTCAACACGGCGGAGACTCCTCCCCGTGTAGCATCACGCAGTGCACTGATAGAGATATTAGCCTTTATAAGTGCCTCTACTGCCGGCCAAAGGGTCTCGCAGTCACTTTGCAAGTCCGCAGTGATCTCCAAGCCTTCGCGTTCCATAAGTACCGTTGCCCCATGACGGCCTATATCACGAGAAGAGATAATGACATCCCCCTCTTTGATATTGAGTACAGAGATGTTTTCACGTCGTACCTCCCCTATGCCGGCGGTATTGATGAAGATCTTGTCAAGGCTTCCGCGAGGAACGACCTTGGTATCGCCGCAGACAATCTTTGCTCCGGATTTTTCAAGTTCCTGTGCCATACTCTCGACGATCTGCTGCAGCTCTTCATAGGCCAACCCCTCTTCTATCATAAAGGCAGCACTCAGATACAGCGGTTGTGCACCCATCATGGCAAGGTCGTTGACTGTTCCCGCAACCGAAAGTTTTCCGATATCGCCGCCGCTAAAGAAAATAGGACTGACGGTAAAACTGTCTGTCGTAAAAGCAATCTTTTTTCCTACCTGCAAAACGGCAGCATCTTCGGCTTTGATAAGGATATCATTTTTAAAATGACGGTAAAAAAGATCATGAATAAGCTTGCCTGTCTCTTCTCCCCCGCCTCCGTGGCTAAGCTGAACCCTTTTCATTTAAGGACTCCGCCATAACGGTAGTAGGCATTACATGCCCCTTCTGAACTGACCATGCAACTGCCCAGCGGTGTATTTGGCGTACAAGCGCTCCCGAACACCTCACAGTCCATCGGCTTCGCAACCCCTTTGAGGATACTGCCGCATATGCAGAGTTTATGATCGTCAATAGCTCTGTTCGGCAAGGCCTCGGCAAAGATCTTTTCAGCATCAAGGTAGGCATACTCGGGCCTTAACTCCAGTGCGCTATGCTCAATATCCCCTATACCGCGCCAACGAAAATGTTCTCTTGGCTGCAGAAAGGTATTTATCAAGCCCTGTGCCTTTATATTGCCTTGCATCGTTACAGAACGGGTATACTCTATCTCCAGTTCTGCCTTTTTCTGGACTTGTTGCCGCAGTATCATCAATATCCCCTCCATGACATCTACCGGTTCAAAGCCTGATACGACTACCGGCGTCTTGTACGCCAAAGGGATCTGTTCATAGATCTTCGCTCCGGTGATGACACTGACGTGCGACGGGCCTATAAAAGCACTGATCTGCGCCTGACCGTCAGCCATGATAGCATCGACGGCAGGCGGTACAAGCACATGATTGATGTGAAAATAGAGATTTGGAATATTCTGTTCGATTGTCAGTTTGATTACTGCCGCCGTCATCGGTGTCGTTGTCTCAAAACCGATCGCAAAATAGACCACCTTTTTCTCGGGATTTTCTTTGGCGATCTTCAGTGCATCCATGGGAGTATATAGAGCCCGAATATCCCTGCCTAAAGAGCGTTCAGCAGCCAAAGATGTTTTTGACCCCGGTACTCTGATCATATCGCCCAAAGTCACCAGGATCGTATCTTCCATTCCAGCCAGGGCAATCGCATGATCTATCCGCTCTTTTGGCATGATACAGACCGGACAGCCCGGACCGTGTATAAAGGAGATATTATCCGGCAGCAGCTGCGGCAGTCCATATTTCATGATCGTGTGGGTATGCCCTCCGCAGACTTCCATGATACGAAGCGGTTTGTCAAGCTTGGCAGCTTCGTAAGAGATCTGTTTCGCCAAAGAGCGGATCGTATCAGGGTCTCTAAATCCTTCATACAGGTCTTTGAGTTTCAATGCGCTCATCAAGACCCCCTGTTCTGACAATTATCGTCCTCAAGAACGACTCTTTCACGCTCTTCCTCTTCCAGTTTTGCAAAAATCTCTTTATAGACTTTCAGCGACTCCAGTGCGTCTTCTTCATCAATCTTGTTCATGATAAAGCCGATATGGATCAGGACATAATCACCGACCCTGACGCTTCCCTCTTCCATCAAGTCAAGTCCTGCTTCCCGCTGGACACCCATCGTATCAATAGTCGCTCTGTTGTTCTCTTTATCGACTTTAACGACTTTGGAGGGTATAGACAGGCACATATCAGCTCCTCAACTTTTTTTTAAATTCGATCCAGTCGATCACCTGACGCAGACTCTTTTCATCTTTGATACTGACTTCGAGTATATCCATACCCGGCTTTATCTTGCGTGCCTCGTTCTTTTCATGCTCAATATCATACTCAAAATGGGGCAGCAGGTCCGCCTTTGTGATCAGGAGAAGATCTGCCTGTCTGAACATCACAGGATATTTCTCGATCTTGTCGCTTCCTTCGGGTACAGAGACCAAAACGATGTTCAGATGCGTTCCCACGTCATAGCTGGCCGGACAGACAAGGTTCCCCACATTTTCTATAAAACAGACATCTATCTGTTCAAGAGGCATATCATGCAAGCCTTTGTGCACCATAAAGGCATCCAGGTGACAGGCACTCCCCGTCTGTATCTGATATGCCGGAATACCTTTGCCTCGGATACGGTCTGCATCGCGGCTTGTCTCCAGATCGCCTTCGATCACTCCGAACTTGAAATCAGCCAGATCAGCCATCTTCTCCAAAAGCGTCGTCTTTCCGCTTCCGGGACTGCTCATCAGGTTGATCGCCAATACATTATGATTGTCAAAATGAGCCCTGTTATGGGAGGCTTCATGATCATTCTTATCCAAAATTTTCCTAATGACGGCTATCGTCTTTGTGTCATTAAGCTGGGGGTTATGATGCAACGTCTCGTGTGCCGCCTGATGGGTATGTGAGTCTCCGTGCTCATGAGCATGTACAGGTTCCGTGATGGAGCAACCGCAGTCTTTACACATATTTTTTCCTTTTAATCGAATTCATTAAGCCAAAAGCATCTGGCTACCTACAACGACAGAGAGCGTTCCGACCGCAGCAAAGGTTTTACGGACATTAGCTTTCGTACCGAGCAGGTTATTGTTGACATAGAGAATCAGCAGGCCGAATGCTAAAAATAGGGTAGTGACTCCCAGTATAAAGGAGAGTACTATCACCAGGTCGATGTTCTGACCCTCCAGCATACCCAGCGTCACCAGCATGCCTCTTACTCCGCCCATCCCCATCAAGGCTGCCACACCGAAGGCAGAGAGCGGAGCAAGCTTGCTTTTATGCTCATGCGACCTTCCAAACCAGATATGTATATGCTCCCTGCCTTCATGGCTGTGAAAGCCCAACTGTATACGATCAGTTATCACCATATACAGCAGGTAGGTTCCCATCATTATGATAACTGAAGAGGAGAGCAGATCACCATAATTCGTTACCTCTTCTGGAATGTCGTAAAACTGCAACAGTTTTGCAAACAACAGAAGTGTCACACCGTGTCCTAAGGCAAACAAAAAAGTGATCGAGACTGCTTTTTTTCTACTTTTCCCGATGGAAAAATCGGCTATTACCGTGAGATGGTCCGGGCTGAATGCGTGCAAGATCCCGTACCAAAAAATTATGATCAGACCATTTTCCATATTAATGCCTTCTTGCTGTTCTCAGATTATAGGTTATCTTTACAAAATAAAATTTTAAAGCTCTCTTTTTGTTTCAATTGTGCAAGGCGAACCACGCCTGTCCCAAAGAAACACCGCCGTCATTGATCGCCGTCTCATTTTGAAAATAGGCACTGCGCCCTGTCTCTTTGCACCTTTGAACTATCTTCTCTATCAATATCTTGTTTTGAAAAACGCCTCCTGAAAAGACCAGAGGCAAGCCGGGATACCTTTGCGCAAGCTCAATAATGATCTCAACAAGTGTGTTAAAAAACATGGCTAACACCTCTGAACTGTT
>CAXGZT010000090.1:0-9804 GCA_964014335.1 uncultured Campylobacterales bacterium
TGCTATCGTTGCACGCAACCGACGTATCGGGGTAAGCCTCTCCGGTGTGGCGGACATGCTCGACGAGTTTGGAGCAATAGAGCTGATGCGGCGTCTGCGAAAAGGGTATAAACTGGTGCGTTCAGTCAATCAAAAACTTGCCGCTGAGGCGGGGATTCCGGTTTCGGTGCGTGTGACGACGGTGAAGCCTTCGGGCACCATCAGCCAGCTTGTCGGAGTGAGTTCGGGAATGCACTTCCCGACCTTTCAGTATGCCATCCGCCGTATGCGGGTGGGCAACGATTCGCGTATCTGTGAGGTGCTCAAAACTGCTGGCATTCCAAATGAAACGGACCGCTACAGCGCTAATACAACAGTATTTGAGTTCCCCATCGACCAGGGAAAAACGAGAAAAGCGACATCGGTATCTGCTTGGGAGCAGTTTGCATTTCTGGCGATGCTGCAGCGTGAATGGAGCGACAACATGGTGAGCTGTACCGTCTACTTTGATCCCAAAACAGAAGGTGACCAGATCGAACAGATGCTCGCACAGTTTGCGCCGGTCATCAAGTCCGTCTCCATGCTTCCCCACTCCGATGCCGGAACTTACGAACAGATGCCTTACGAGGGAATCAGTAAAGAGGCGTATGAAGAACGCCTGGTCAAGCTTCCGAAGATAGACTGGAACAGCTTTGACGGCAGCGATGACCATTTCTGCACCAACGACAGTTGTCATATCAATAGCTGAGACATATGCTGATTATCCGTCGTTTCCGATTCGATTAGGCGATATATTTAAGACCGCCTCCTCCTATTTAATATTCACGCACCGTAATACATAGTACTTGTCCTCTTTGCATTTTCTTTTACCTGTAATGTGATAAGATGGTCTAAAGGATACTAAAAGAGGAGATCTGAAATGCGAACCTATATTTACAACTCGGATATCGGAACATTTGAGATAAAACCGCTCAGGCATGAAAGGTATGAACTTTGGTTAGATGAGGAGTTGCTTGGTTCTTATGAAAGTGCCAAGTTTGCAGCAGAGGATGTTGCAAACTTTAACACCGACTATGTCGAATGGGACAGGCTTAAGAATGAGCTTCAACACTTTCCCTCCGATTTAAGCAAATGGACAAGAGTCAAAGAAGAATCACCCGAATAAAAGGAGACCTTATGTCAACACTAGATTATCAGGAATTTGAACTGCGCTTGCAAAATATGAAAGCGGATCTCGAATCCAACATTTCCCGTTTAATGGAGGAGATGGAGCTTATCGCAACCGAAGATAATATTAATGATATGGAGGATCTGGCATCGCTGGAAAGTGACAGCATGCACCATAATGCACTGCTGAAACAGCAGCGTGATGAACTGGGTGAAGTCATCCATGCATTGTCAAAGCTCAAAAACAGAACGTATGGTATTTGCGAAGAGAGCGGGGATACGATTCCTACCGAACGCCTACGCGCAGAGCCACATGCACGATACTGCGTCGAAAATGCAAGGAAAGTCGGAAAGTAGCATCTGCTACCCCGGTTTTATTGGTGGAAAATCTATAATCCATATACAGGTTTATAGATGGTTAGGCTAATGAGTATTTTGACGTATGTGCTGAAATATTGGAAGTTTGGAGCTAAGTCATAGGCAATCAGATAGCACATAAACGGGCTATCCAATCAAGAATATCTAGCGTAGGTAGGGTTTAAGAACTTCGGGTATCTCAATACTCCCGTCTTCGTTTTAATAGTTTTTCATGATCGCTACCATAGTACGTCAAACGGCCAGGCTTGAACCGTTGAGGGTATGGACCGGGGAGTTCTTTTTCCCCTCTTTATAACGGATCTTTGCACATCTAGCCTGGAAGTCTTTTGTGTTTGATACGGAAGAGATCTCCCTGTAGCAGCCTTGGTCCGGCAGCCAGACGCCAGCGGATATACCTTCTATACCCCTGCTTTAAAGTGTTTGTATACAATGCTTTGACTTATATTTAAAGTTTTATTATTTTGCTTTTAACATAGTATAGGCGGTTGAGTTAGTGATTTATTTTCATTATAAAACATTCTATATAGAACATTTTATAAGGTTTTCTATTGAAGGGGGAGATTTTATGCTCTGCAAACGTGGATACAGTGAATAACCTTAAAAAATATGTTAGATTATAAGGTTTTTTTATTTCATATTTTTTGACATTTTTCTCTTATAATGTTAGTATTAAATACTATTATTAAATGTTTTTATTAAACATTTAATTGGAGACAGAAATGAAGATTGGAATCATGCAGCCATACTTTTTTCCGTATATCGGATATTTTCAGCTTATCAATGCTGTAGATCAGTTTGTCATTTGCGATGACTGCCGGTGGATCAAAGGAGGCTGGATAAACAGAAATCGTATTCTTATTGAAGGAAAGCCGTACTACATCACGCTGTCAAAGCAAAAGGATTTGTCGTTGCTCAACATCAATCAGCGACAACTATCCTCAAATGTTGAGAAGCAGAAAGAAAAGATCATTCGGCAGATTGAGGCAGCCTACAAAAAGGCGCCACACTTTAACCTTGTCATGGAGGTCGTATATGAGTGTTTGTCGTGTCCGGAACGAAACTTGTTTGAGTTTATCGTCAACTCCCTGCGTGTCTGCTGCAGGTACCTCGGCATACAAACGCCATTTGTTCTTTCCTCACAGCTTGACAACCTAAACGAGTTGCGCAACCAAGATCGGGTCTTGCAAATCAACATTGAGATGGGGGCCAGTCATTACATAAATCCTATCGGCGGTACCGAGCTTTACGACAAAGAGCGATTCGCTGAAAACGGGCTGCGACTGAGCTTCATCAAAACACGTAATGTGGCATATGATCAACTAGGGAATAATGAATTTATTCCGTTCCTTAGCATCATTGATGTGATGATGTTCAACTCACAGCATGAAATCACCGAGTTGCTGAAGGAATACGACCTATATTGATCTGCTGACAATTGGCTTCACTCGACAAGGAGTTGCGTCAACCTAACATAAGGTTTTCTCCTATAGCCATTTTCCTATCTTTTTGACAAACAGGTCGCATGTCTCATAGAGTGTGAATATTGCCACATAAGAATAAATTTAAGATACTGTAGAGAACAATATGTTTAATGTTGTGTGGCTATTTTATAGCTTATATTCCCTTATAAATGTTAAGACATTAAAATTGAAATTGCAAAGGGAGTTTAGAGGATTTGTAGACAGGTAATAGGCAGTCAACTCTGCCTATGCTCACGAAAAAACTAAAAAACCAAGGCTTCAAAACCTCAGGAATATTGATACTTCCATCTTCATTTTGATAGTTTTCCATGATGGCTACCATCGTACGTCCAACCGCAAGAGATGAACCGTTCAGGGTATGAGTTAAGATATTTTTCTTCCCCTCTTTATAGCGGATCTTCGCCCGGCAGCCAGACTGCTATTGATTTGATTTTTAAATAGGTCTTTCAAACTGTTTTTATATATGTGTTTGAGCCTGTTTGTAAATTTTAAATTTGATGGTCCGGGTAGCTAATAGGCAGTATAGTATATGCTTTTTGGCGAGATACTGTTGAGTGCTTTGCTGTCTGTTATAGTCAGAAACCCGAAATAATGTATAATAACTTTTAATTTTATAAATAATAAGATGTAATAGATATGGTATAATTCAACTCAAGTTAACGTGGGGTGAATATGAAAAATGTATCCATAAAAATACAAGTATTAGTTTTAGTAATTATTTCATTAATTGCTTTATCTGTTCTTCTTACTCTTACTTCAATTAGTGAAAGTAAAGAAGCTCTTATGAAGAAGAGCTATGATAGCTTAACATCGGCAAGAGACTCTAAATCAAATCAAATGCAAAACTTTTTTGCTGAAAGAGTCGGTGATATCAAGGTGATATCCGAAAGTAAAAATATAGAGGACTTAGTTAATGACCTGATTTATGTACATGAAGAACTGAATGTAAAAGGGAATGATAGCTACCCAGTTACTCATCCTTTGGCAAAAGAAAAAACAGCCAATCATGAAGCGTTTTTCCAAAAATATGCAAAAGAGTACGGTTATTATGATGTCTTTGTTATATGTGCTGAACATGGCCACGTTATGTACACTCAAGCAAAAGAATCGGATTATGGTGCCAATGTTGGAAGCGGTAGTTTAAAAGATTCTGGGCTTGGTGAAGTTTATAAAAAAGTAAAAGAACTAAAAAGGCCTGTTTTTGTAGATATGAAACCGTATGCACCATCAGCTGGTGCTCCTGCAATGTTTTTAGGTGCCCCTGTTGTTGTAAACGGTGTTATGAAGTCAATAGTGGTATTTCAAATTTCGGATGTAGCGATTAATAAGGTTATGCAGTTCAGGAAAGGTTACGGAGATAGCCAAGAGGATTACTTAGTAGGAGAAGATAAGCTTATGAGAAGCGATAGCTTCTTAGATCCCAAAGGACACTCTCTAAAAGCTTCATTTTCCAATCCGAATACAGGAAGCTGTGATACGGAAGCTAGTAGAAATGCGCTAAGTGGTCAAAAAGACACTAGAATAGTAATTGATTATAATGGAAACCCCGTTCTCTCTTCATATGCTCCAATTCAAATAGATCAGGATATAAGGTGGGCAATTATGTCCGAGATAGATGAAGCAGAAGTATTGATAACCCCAAATAGCATAAGAAATTCTTTGACAATCATAGCTGTTGTTATCTTAGTGATTGTAATTGCTATTGCTTTTTTCCTGGTGTCAGTCAGTGTAATAAAACCATTAAGTACATTTAAGGAAAAGATACTTGAAATATCAAACAATCATGACTTAATGCAAAGAGTAGATACAGATGCTCCAGAAGAGATTATGGAGATGGGGAAAAGTTTTAATACTTTACTTAACTCTTTGCAAGAGGTGATTACAACCTCTAAAAACTCATCAACCGAAAACGCTTCAATTTCTCATGAACTTTCTACAACGGCATTAGGTGTCGGAAATAATGTTGAGAGTTCGGTAATAATAGTGGAGGAAGCAACAGAAAGAGCAAAAGAGGTTCAAGGTGAAATCAAGAATGCAATCTCTAAGGCTCAGGTGAGTAAAGAAGATATTATTAAAGCAAATGACAATCTAGGAACTGCCAGAGAAGATATTATCTCTTTAACCTCTAAAGTTCAAGAGACGGCACAAACAGAATATGAACTTGCTCAAAATATGGAAACACTTTCAAAAGATGCCAGTGAAGTCAAAAGTGTTTTAGTCATTATTAGCGATATTGCGGATCAAACAAACTTGTTAGCGCTAAATGCGGCTATTGAAGCGGCACGGGCCGGTGAACATGGCAGAGGCTTTGCCGTAGTCGCAGATGAAGTTAGAAAACTGGCTGAGAGAACTCAAAAAACCTTAGCGGAAATTAATGCAACTATTAATGTCGTTGTTCAGTCAATTGGAGATGCTTCTACTCAGATGAGTACGAATTCGGATGAGATACAGGAGTTGGCAAATATCGCCCAAGGTGTTGAAGAGAGAATTAATTCAACTGTTGGGATAGTAAATGAAGCAGTCAGTGCCAGTCAATCAACTGTAAACGATTTTGAAAATACTGGAAAGAATATAGAAATAATTGTAGAAAAAGTGGTTGAAATCAATGGACTTTCATCTACAAATGCAAGAAGTGTTGAAGAGATAGCTGCAGCGGCTGAACATCTAAACATACTTACAAATGATTTGAATTCAAAACTTGAGACTTTTCGTACCTAAAAAGATTGTCCTGATTGGTGCCTCTACCGGAGGACCAGGACAAATTCAAAGAATAGTCAACTCCTTACCGAAACTAAATGACACTACTGTCGTAGTAGCACAACACATGGTGACCGGTTTTATCTATAGTTTTGCCGATAGATTTCAAAATACAAACAACAGTATCAGTGTGGTAGAAAACAACCAACCTTTTGAAAATAATAATATATATATTTGTGAGAGTGAAACCAAATTAACTAACAATAACTTTAGTAAAAAAAGCACCTCTATAAATTCATATAACCCCAATATTGATATTTTATTCAACTCGTTTATTTCGCTAGCCAAAGATACACAAATTTTATGTGTTATATTAACCGGTATCGGAAATGATGGGGTAGAAGCTTGTAGAAACCTGAGTCTTAATGGTGCAAGATGTATTACAGAGAGTGAAAGAAGTGCCATTGTAGATGGTATGCCTAGCCGTGCTAGATTATTGGTCCCAAATATAGAGACATATGATATAAGTGAAATAGTAACTATTATAAGTGAGTTTTGTGAATAATGTTTGGTTTTTTTAGAAAAGAAAAGAAGATAACTGAAGCTTCGGAAGTAATACATCAAGAAGACTACAGTAATATTGAACCCTTGGCAAAATATTTTCATAATGAAACTGGAATCACATTTAATAAGCAAATGAGTATATTGAAAAGTAAGGTTACTACATTTTGTAAGCAAAGAGACATACACTCATTCACAAAACTTTTAGACGATATAAAAGAGAATAGTTTACTAAAACAAGAGTTGACAGACTACTTAACAACAAACGAAACATTTTTTTATAGAGAAGCAAAACAGATCAGAGAGTTAGTTGAACTTGTTAGGAATTCTCATGCTAACATTAGCATACTCTGTGCTCCATCTGCAACCGGTGAAGAAGCATACTCTATCGCAATCGCTTTGCTTGAAGGTGATGTACCTGCTTCTAATTTTAGGATAGTAGGTATTGATATAAATTCAAATGCTATCTCTAAAGCTAGGAAAGCAGTCTATGGAGAAAGAAATGTCAGAAACCTGTCTGCTGAAATAGTTTCTAAATATTTTACTAAAAGAGATAATAAGTATGCCCTAAATTCAGACATTAGATCACTTGTTACATTTCAGACAGCTAATATATTCGACAGCTCTTTTACAGGTCTTGGAAAGTTTGACTTTGTATTTTCTAGGAATATGCTTATTTATTTTGATAAAAAAACAAAACTAAAGGCCAAGTCTATATTAGAGAGTATGAGAAAAAGTGAGAACTATAAAGTCTTCTTCGGACATGCAGACCTGTTTTAAAATAAAAAGCGCATTATGACTTTTGAAAATAGATAAGGTTTAATAGTGTCATATGACAGAAACATTGAAAGTATTGGTTGTTTTGAAGAGGTGTCTTTTTAGTATTAATTAATGATGACTAGATAGGAGCTTGGCTTAATAGGTTTTAGAGGCTATGTTCAGGCAGCTAAGAGGCAGACAAGCAGCACAAAAGTGCTTGTTTTAGAAAATTCCTAGCGAAGGTAAGGCTTCAGGACCTCAGGGATATCAATGCTTCCATCTTCGTTCTGATAGTTTTCCATGATCGCGACCATCGTACGTCCGACGGCTAGAGATGAACCGTTTAGGGTATGGACAAGGGAGTTTTTCTTCCCCTCTTTATAGCGGATCTTCGCCCGACGCGCCTGGAAGTCCCTCGTATTGAGACGGATGAGATCTCTCTATAGCAGTTTTGACCCGGAAGCCATACGGCTTTGGATTTGAACTGGATAGAGGGATTTAGAACTGTTTGCATACGTATGTTTGACAGTGTTTATTAATTTTATAATTAATGGTTTAGGCAGTTAATAGGCAGTTGAGTTGGATTTTTAATAGTGGAGACGTGCGGGATCGAATCGAGAAATAAGCCCCCTGTAATAGGGATTTCTAGATTTAATATTCAAATTTTACCGTTTAAATAAAAAGCATAGTTTTCGGGATTGAACAATATTCCAAAACCTTTTTATTGAAAGCATATTTTTTCGTAGTAGGTCTGGATTAGATACGCTTAATAGATTCCAGGAAATAAGCGATAGCGTACGCGCCTTGCATAATCTCGATATCCCGGTAGCTCCTCGTGAAGGGTCCTGTCTTCAAGTGAGGTTCTAATCACTGCTATGACCAAGGCCGCCATTGCAGGGATAATGTTCCACATGGAATTCAAGGCCATTATGATGCCTACAAGTGCCAGAAGGTTTCCCGCATAACCAGGGTGCCGTACAATTGCATAAGGGCCACTATCACAGACCGAATGTCCTCTATCCGTTTGAATACGTACCATACTAGAGAAAAAGCGGTTCTCAATTATTGCCCATGCAGAAAATGCATACCCAATCGCGATGAGAATAAGACCGAGAATGGTAAGCCATGTCGAAAATGAAGGTGTCCACCCATAGCGGTGATCCAATCCTGCGACGATCATAAAGGGGAAGGAGAGACTTATCGCCATTAGTGGGGCAAGCACTTTATCCCATTGTTTCGCATTCTTAGCTTTTTCCATGTTGACCCGTTCTGTCAAAATTCCAGGATGCCGCTTTTCTGCCAACATACGTCCGCCGATACCGGCAAGAAAAAACAATACGAAAAAGCCCCAGGCTTGCCACCAACTAAAATCACCTGCGCAGACCAGAAGAATCAGTGGAATGAAGAGATGCAGGAGAATCAGACCAAACCACAAGCGAGGGCTTGGAGCTTGAGTAATGTTCGGATTAACGGTTTTTGATGTCATTTTTTTTACTCCGAAATAATTCGAAATTTCAATGAGTGACCTATGACAAACATGTGCTACCCATCTATTTATTAGAGGAATAAAATGTCCTCTATCCTCTTTATTGAAGTGTAGGTAGTATAGCACATATGTCTTGTTTGCAGAACCTTATAAAATATATAATTTTATGAGGTTCTCTCCTAGAGTATAAAAGAGATGGTTTTGATAATTATTAGAGTCAATATTAGTAGAAAAATCGAGGCAGTAAATAGGCAGTTAACTAGTACTTTTTAGTACTAGTTAGGTATAAATCTCATTTTATATAAGGCTTCAATACCTCGGGAATATCAATACTTCCATCTTCATTCTGATAGTTTTCCATGATGGCTACCATAGTGCGTCCGACGGCTAGAGATGAACCGTTCAGGGTATGGACCAGGGAGTTTTTCTTCCTCTCTTTATAGCGGATCTTCGCGCGGCGTGCCTGGAAGTCCCTCGTATTCGAGACGGATGAGATCTCTCTGTAGCAGTTTTGACCCGGAAGCCATACCTCCAGGTCTATAGTGCGGGCCGCGGAAAAGCCCATATCACCGGTACACAACTGCATCTGACGGTGAGGAAGCCCCAGGGCTTCTAGCATGTCTGAAGCACACGCGACCATATCTTCAAAGACCTCTCCGCTCTGTTCGGGCGAGGTGATGGAGACAAGTTCGACCTTTGGAAACTGATGCTGGCGGATGATACCGCGCGTGTCGCGCCCGGCCGAACCTGCTTCTTTTCGAAAGCACTGGGTAAAGGCCGTCATCTTGATAGGAAGCTCATCTACGGGAATGATCTCATCCTGATAGAGGTTCGTTACAGGCACTTCTCCGGTAGGAATAAGAAAAAGTTCTTCGTCTGAGAGTTTATAGAGGTCGTCCTTGAATTTCGGAAGCTGACCCGTTCCCATGAGGCAGGGCGCATTGGTGACGATAGGCACAGAGACCTCGCTGAATCCGCGTTCGCTGTTAAAGTCAAGCATAAAGTTTACCAGGGCGCGTTCGAGTCTGGCACCCATGCCCTGGATAACGGAAAAACGGCTTTTGGCTACCTTGACACCCTTTTCAAAATCTATCCATCGGTTGTTTTCCGCCAGCTCCCAGTGCTCTTTCGGAGTAAAAGAAAACTCTCTGGGCTGAAGCACCTTTTTGATCTCGACATTTTCATCTTCATCGGCACCTACAGGTACGTCCTCATCGGGGATATTGGGAATCGCTGACAAGAGAGTGTTTAGTTTTTCTTCTTCTTCGCGGCAGAGCTCCTGTTTCTCGCTGATAA
>CAXGZT010000091.1:0-9660 GCA_964014335.1 uncultured Campylobacterales bacterium
CTTCCGCTCATCGCAGTAACATCAAGAACGGGCAAAGCCGACAGGATGCGGGGCGTTGAGTCGGGAATGGTTGAGTATATTACCAAGCCGTATTCGCCAGATTATCTGCAAAATGTTGTTAAACGCAATATCAAGTTTAGCTTTTCTGAGGAGTCAGCATCATGAGTCAAAAACTACAGCAAATTATCGATAAACAGCAAGACCAGATTTCCCCTGGCGAAGAGAACTTAGACGATATTGTCCAGTTAGTAGGTTTTGTCGTTGGTGAAGAAGAGTTCTCGGTGCCTATCTTGTCTATACAAGAGATTATCAAACCTATAGAGTGGACAAGAGTCCCACGGACTCCGGGATATGTATTGGGTGTTTTTAATCTCCGTGGTACGGTTATACCCTTGATTGACCTGCGTTTAAAGTTCGGACTGCCGAGCGAGAAGATGACGGAAAACAGCCGTTTTATAGTCATAAAAAACGAGGAAGAAACGGCAGGTTTCGTTATTGACAGGCTGACGGAAGCCATTCGCCTGAAAAAGCACGAGATAGGACCGGCTCCCGAGACGGCCATGCAGGAAAAAACGATGATAGAAGGGGTCGGCAAGCAAGATGAAAAGATTCTGACAATCCTCAAAGTCGACAAATTACTGGAAAGAGACTTTTAAGAGCCTCCTTCCTTGCCGCTATTCCCTTCTCTTTTTCAATATACAGATTTTTAGGTCAAAATGTCTTTAGCCACTTGAAACTGGTTTGCCGTCATAAGGTGTATTTTCGGGTGTATATCCATAATCTCGTCAAAGAGGTTTTTGCTTAACTCAAAACCAACCTTGTACTCCTCTTCCGGAGAGATCTCATTCGCCTTGCGAAGTGATTCAATCCAGTTTTTAGGAACATGTATTCCGGGTACATGCGAGGCCAGAAACTGGGCCGTACGAAGTTTTGTGATAGGAAATATACCTAAGACCATCTGTGCCTTTTGCGCTGATTCACAGCAGTCGTTTTTGGCATTTTCAAGGAGCTCTATAAGAAGTTTGGCGTTTTCAATGTCGTACACGGGCTGAGATATAAGGCCTATCGCCCCATGCTCGATCTTCTTTTTCATCTTTTTCTGCAGGGTTTTGGGGTTTGTCGAAAATGAGTTTGTCACTGCAAAAGGGAAGATCTGTTTTGGTTTCGCTGCCAGGGGCTTGCCGGCATAATCGATTCCGCTGTTCAGACAAGAGACGATATCAAGCAGAAGAGATGAATTCCCGTCAAATACTCCTTTGGCATTAGGCTGGTCTGACATGGCGGCACTGTCGCCGGTAAGCGCAAGTACAGCACGTATATCAAACTCGTTTCCGCCCAGAAGGTCGGATTGGAGGGCAATGCGGTTTCTGTCTCTCATACTCATAGTGGCAAGGACCGGCTTGTTAAACTCATTCTGGAGTTTGACAGCGGCTAGAATAGAATTATATTTCAATTTGGCCAGGGGGTTATCCGTTGTAGAGAAGCCGTCAACGAGTCTGTCAAGTTCGAGCTTCTTGATTTTATCGATGATAGGCTGAAAAACAGGAGAATGAGAAGGGGTCGTCTCAAGGGTAATATACTTTTTATTTTCTAATTTACTTACGAGTTCTTCAAACAAAGTTTTTCCTATACGCTATAATTCCATTTAATTAATGACATTATAGCCATTTATTGAGCTATAGTTACAAAGAGAAAAGATGAAACTATGTGTATTTGATTTTGATTCGACCCTGATGGACGGGGAGACAATAGATTTTTTTGCTGAACCGCTCGGATTGAAAGAGAAGGTCGCGGCAATCACGAAGAAAGCGATGGAAGGCGAGATGGATTTTTTCGAAAGCCTGACCGAACGCGTTTCGCTGCTTAAGGGCCTGGAGTTTTCCAAGGTAGAAGAGATCTGCAAGAGCTTGCCTTTTATGCCCGGAGCAAAAGAGACAATAGCGGCGCTTAAAAAATCGGGGGCGACAGTAGTGTGCTTCAGCGGTGGATTCAGAACGGCTACGATGCACGGAAAAGAAGTTTTAGGCTATGATGCAGACTTCTCAAACGTATTGCATCACAAAGACGGAAAATTGAGCGGCCTTGTCGGCGGAGATATGATGTTTGACTTCTCCAAAGGCGATATGGTCCAGCGTCTGCAAGATATTCTTAGGGTAAGTGAAGCTGAGACTATGGTCGTCGGTGACGGTGCGAATGACAGGTCTATGTTTGCTCATGCCGGAACGAGGGTCGCTTTTTGTGCTAAAGAGATATTGAAAAAAGAGGCGAATATCATTATTGAAAACAAAGACCTGACAGAAATCTTGTCAAAGGTTGATTTATGACATATTGGGAGCAAGAGTGTGGTGAGAAATCACTGTATCAAACGCTGAAGGCATTGATAAACAACAGTGACGTTGAGATTCTAAAGGATGAGAAAGAACTTTTTAGGGTTTTAAAACGCCACCTAACCCGCAAAGAGCTGCATGCCTTTTGCATGAAAGAGGGCGGTAAGCCTGCGGAAGCCATTGCACAACGCGTCAGCGTCAAAATAGAAGACGCGGAACTTCTGCTGCGCAAGGCATATAGAAAACTAAAACAAGCCAAGGTGACAAATGAGATCTTTGTCAGAGGCGAAGATTAAGTTTTATTTTTTCGCAGAGTGCTTGCCCAGGGTCGAATCTTTACAGGGAGCAGACATGGTATTAGCCTCGCTGAAATCTTCTTTTACAAACTGTACGGTCGTGACCTGGCCGGAATGCTCATCTGTCACCGATATCGTCCAGCTGCCGTCCGCTCGCCCGTCAAAATACCTGTAGTCATAGGCTGAAATGTTATAGGCGGGCAAAAGAATGGTTCTAAACCTATCGTCTTGAGGTGTGGACGGTGATGTCCATGCTATCGAGATATTTCTATCATAATCTTTTGATACTGTTTGGTATTTACATTTGATCTTCAGTATGTCATCCTCGTTAACAAGATTACATACGAGAGTGTCTGCCGCAAATAAACCAAGGGTCAATGAGATGAAAAGTGCAATAAACTTTGACATGTAACATCCTTCTGATTTTGATATCTGGAACTATTATAGCAAAAAAATATTTTTGAGATGAGAATAATGTAAAATTCATCATATTCTTTATGCTACCTTTTAAGACAAAAGGAAATTGTTTAACACAGAGACATAAATAACTGAAAAGTTTTATCTCACTTTTATAGAATTTCAGTATTATACTATCTAAACTAATTATGGAGTTCTATAATGAAAAAACAAACATCTGTATTGATGGCTGCTATCGTTGCACTTGGCCTTATGTCAACAACAGCTTCAGCTGATATCAAAAAAGGTCAAAAAGGTTACCTTAAAACATGTAAGAAATGTCACGGTAATGGTACAAAAGGTGCATCTATGCAAACTCAAGACGGTTGGACAGAGCTTTTCGCAAATGACAACAAATTAATCGTTGAGAAGCATCAGGGAACTAAAGGTCAAAAATTCTTTGGTAGTAAAAAATTCAAAAAACTTGCTCCACACTTAAAAGATTTCTTATTCCATTACGGTTCTGACTCAGGAAACGTCCCTTCTTGTGGCTAATTAAAGGCTTAGCTTCGGCGCATCTTGCGTCCGAACTTTGCTTCGGCGTACTCAAATGTACGCTCTCAACAAACCTCAAACATAACCTCCATCAAATCTAAACTTTTAATATTCTTTAAGACTTTTATCTTAGTCTGATTTCGAACTCTACCCGTCTTGATTTTAACTTGTTCTCTTTTTTGTCTGCATAGATCAGGTTTGAGTAGGAGTAGCCGTCCGTACTGAGGACTTGGCTTATCCACTTGTGGTATTTTTGTACAGGGGGAAGCTGGTAACTGTAATCCAGTATGCGCATCGCTCTATCATTTGAGAGGCGGGCGTTGTTGAGATAGCGTTGTGTTTCAGGGGCATTCCACTCAGTGGATGTATGGCCGGTTACCCTGATATTTTCAATCTCCTCTTTGTAAGCCGATACAACTTTGAGCAGACGCGGCATAAAAGTCTGAAGGCTTGATTTATGTTTCTTTGTAAGATTTGAGCTTCCCTGCTTGAAGATGAGGCCGTCATGGGTAATACGCAAGTCCTTGTAGATAGCTACTTCGGGAGTGTCTCTAAATTCGTATCTTAATGCTTCATAGAGGTTCTGATATTTTAGTATCTTCTTTTTTACGAGGCTTCCATCATCATGAAGTTTTAGTATCCATATCTGACGGGCTTTGTCTGCAAAAGAGTAGGAAAATCCTGCTATGGCAAAGGTATTGTCGTGCAGCAGGGAAACGGATTGAAAAGCGTCTTGGCGATCTTTGCCAAACTTTCTTTCCCAGAGTACGTTCCCCTTATGGTCAAAGTATCGTACAAGAGCATCCATATCGGATTGTTGTTGTTTTTGGGAGTAACCTACGCCTATGAAGTTGCCTTTGAGGTCCGTAGAGATGTCGTTTAGACGCTCGTCCGCCTCGCTAAAATAGTTTTTTTCCCATATTATTCCGCCTTCATGATCGATCTTGATGAGGCGAATATTCTCTTGCCCGTTTTCATTTTCAAAGCTTGCAGAGATGAGATAATTGTTTTTTGCCGTCTTGATGATTTTAAAGGCCTTTTGACGACCCGGTTTAGGGAACTTCTGTATCCAGGCCGTATCACCGGTGTCATTGATCTTGACGGCCATCAACTCTGATTCCTTGCCCGCTTGCGAGGTGCCAAGCAGGATAAAGCCTCCGTCCCCGGTAGCAGCTCCGTCTACGCCGATATCTTTTCCTGAGGAGCCATATTTTTTCGTCCATCTGACTTGGCCGTTTGGCTTGAACTTGACAAGATAAACATCGCTCCGGCCCAAGCCCTGTACAAAGATATCGTCATGAGGATTTCGTGAGGTTTGCGATGTCCCTATAGCGACACTTCCTCCGTCATCGAGTTTGATGAGTGCATGAAGCTGATTAAAGTTTGCCGTTCCGAATTTTTTAAGATAGTTCCGGTCAGCCTGTGCATCCAGAGAAGAGATAAGCATCTGCCCGGTATGGGTGTATCCGCCAAGCAGATAGCCGTTTTGCGTTGTTTTGAGTATGTTTGTGCCACGATTAAATTCTGAGAGTCTGAAGCTCTTGTCCTTGACGATTTCACAGCTCCGCCCGAGTTTAATAATACGGAGTTGTTCGCCGTAGCTTTTGCTCACATTATGTAGATAATCAAAGGCATTATCAAAACTTTGGCTGGTTTTCGTATCGGTCTTAAAATCCTGTGAATAGCCTACTACAGAGATGTTGTAATCATAGTCTTCAACGACGTCAAGGGCTTCATCATCAAAGTTCTCACCTATAATAATCTGATAATCATCTTCTTGAAACTCACTGATAGCACCGTGCAAAGATGAAAAGAGAAAAAGAGATAAGAACAGTAGCTTCATGGGTGTCCATTTTTAGGAAACTTAAAGCAAGTTTTATACCATTACTCTTTTGGAAAAACGGCCCCGTAGACTTTTAAAATAGGAATAAGAGAAGCCCTGTCATTATCGACAGCGACCTTCAGGGCAGTCAAACCTTTTCGAGTGTTCAGGTTGACATCGGCTCCTGCTGACAAAAGACGTTTTACGGCCTCTTTTTGATTATAGTAAATAGCGAGCATAAGAGCGGTCCACCCAAACTTGTCGTAGATGTTTAGTCGGGCATTATATTTGATTAAACAATCCAGAGCATCAATCCGTCCAAGAGAAGCAGATATCATCAAGGCTGTACGTCTATTTTTGTCCCTTTGGTCTATATTAGCGCCAAGCTTGATAAGCAGTTTGAGATGGGCCATACTGTTTTCGTCTTGATAATGACTTGCCGTTAACATAAGGGGGCTCCATTGCAGGTTCTCGTCACTCGTATTGACATGAGCGCCTTTAGTGATTAAAAGCGTCTCTAGGCCTCTGAGCTCATCTTGTAACTCTTTATTGACACTTTGCTTCAGTGCTTTATGCACCAGACTCAAGGGCGTGTCTATTCCATCTCGAATATTGATATCTGCACCCCTGTTGATGAGTAGGGTCGCGGCCTTAATATTAAAGCGCTTAATAGCCATGCTTAGTGCAGAGGTATGCCGATGGTTTCGTTGATCCAAGGTTGCATTTCTTTTGAGCAGGATCTTTAAGAGCCTCAAGCGCGAACTGTCCATAGTTGCGATCAGGAGTGCGGATGTCCCGCTTTTGTCCGGCTGGTCTATGTTGAGGCCCTTGTTAAGCAGATAGACTAAAAGTTTGGGATTGTTTCCTTCAATACAGAGGTGTAAAAGGCTTGTCTGATTAGATCGCAGCTCATGCAAACTAGCGCCAAGTTGATGATAGTAAACAAGAGCATGAAGGTTTCCTGTCAGTGCTGATTCAAATATATCGCTCTCATCAAAATGGAGATGAGAGGAGCTGTATCTCTCTTGGATATCTATCGCGCCGTATCGCAGCAGTAACTGGATTATCTCCTGGTTATTCTCTTTTATTGCATAATCCAAAGGTCTGAAGCCAAAGCAGTCGATAGCGTTGATATCGCTTCCATAACTCAGCAGGGTTTGGATGATATGGAGCTTTTGCTTTTTAATCGCATAAGAGAGAGCCCTTAAATGCCCCTGTTCACATTTATCGGGGTCAACCCCGGTTTCAATGAGTTGTTTAAGTTCATGCGTTTTATCGGCATTAATATAAGAAAAGAGCTCCTTGCATTGTTGTTTTAGGAAATGTTCATCTTCAGGGTGCGTCATTTTTGTACCTAAAATAAGACTGCTTTGTAAATGCTGCATGAATGTCATAACGTACTCTCTTCTTTTTTTTACGATGAGTTTTGAATATACCTTGTATAGCGTAGCGATACTTAGATTAAAAAATAATAAGAGAAGTGATTAGAGGAAGGGTTTAAAGCGTGGGTAATATTTTTTGGGGCTTGCCACCGAAACGGTGGCATTGAGTATTATCTAAACGATATTTTCAAACGGGTTGGCAACTACGACCTTACGGGTAACAGTATACGGTACCAGTGCCGCTTGACGTGCGCGTTTGATTGCATTTGAAATCATCTCTTGGTGACGTTTACAGTTACCTGTTAAACGACGAGGCATGATTTTATAACGCTCTGACATTGAATGCTTAAGAGAGTTAGTATCTTTGTAATCGATGAAGTCAATTTTTGCTTCACAATATTTACAATAACGTTTTTTGTATTTTCTTCTTTCTGCCATAATTATTTCCTTATGATATTTCGAGTGTTTCTAGAACGGAATCTCATCTTCATCGATATCGATTTCCGGAATGTTTTGCTGAGGCATCTCTTGTTTTTGGTAATTTTGTTGCGGCGCTTGCTGCTGATTACCATAAGAGTTCTGCTGGCCATAAGACTGCTGCTGTTGAGGCTGTCCGTATGCTTGTTGCTGAGGCTGCTGTGGAGCAGAGTAGCTGTTGCCTGACTGTGCAGCAGGAGCTTCGTATCCGCCGCCTGCTGACATGCCGTCATTTTGAGCAGCATCAGCTTTTGAGTCCATCATCTGCATAGTCTCTACGATAACAGAGTGTTTCGAACGTTTGCTGCCGTCTTGGGCAACCCACTGATCAAACTTCAATCTACCTTCAACAAGGATCTTGCTACCACGTCTAAGGTACTGGTTCGCAACTTCAGCAGAACGGCCGAAAAAAGTGATGTCGATAAAACATACCTCTTCTTTACGCTCTCCATTTTGGGTGAACTTACGACTAGTCGCGATGGCTGTGTTAGCAATAGCGCTTCCGCTTTGTGCATAACGCAGTTCTATATCGCGCGTGAGATTTCCTACCAGTACAACTTTATTAAACATAGTTTTTCCTTAGACTTATGCGTCTGCTTTAGTTTCTGCTGCCGGAGCTTCAGGGGCTGGAGTCTCTGCAACTGGTGCAGCCGCTTTTTCAGCCATAGCTTTTGCCGCTTTTTGCGTCTTGGCTACCAAGTCATCCCAGGCTTTTACTTCACGTTTGCTGTCATACTTAACAGTAACGAAACGAAGTACATCTTCGTTGATACGGTAAAGACGTTCGATTTCTTCGATTGCAGACGGAGCAATTTTGAAATACATGATGTGGAAATAACCACGTGCATTTTTGTTGATTTCGTAAGCAAGTCTTTTCATTCCCTTAGCTTCACGAGCAACGATTTCGCCACCATCCTTAGTGATGTTGGCTTCGATTTGTGCGATAGCTGCTTCCATTTCTTCGGCAGTTAACGTCGGTTTTAGGATTACGAGGTTTTCGTAATGTCTCATAGAGATCTCCTTTTGGATTTATAGCACCTTCTGGATTAAGAATATCCCATTGAGATATTCTATTATGCATCTCATATTAGCGCCTATCGATTCGATATACGGGCAACCATTGTGATACAAAGAGCAAGGAACGGGCGAATTATATAAAAAATGTACTTAAAAGGTTATTAGTGGATTTAGTTTTTAAAGAAGGGTCTGAAGCTTTAAAAGTGCAGCGAGCAAAATAGCGTTGTTGTCTTTGTTCCCCCCGCTTTTCAGGCTTAACTCGGTTGAGAGCAGATGATCAAGCAGTTTTTCATAGGTGTGCAGTTTGAATTTGATGGACAAGGCTGCGCGTTCCTTTTCTATGAAGGCGGGAAGTTTATAGCCCAGGACGGCGGCTGAATCGATGACTCCATTGACCTTGATATAGGTATGAAACAGAAAGAGTTGGGTGATGAAGTTGCTGATAGCGGTAATAATCTGTATCTCGTTTTCGCCTGTTTCCAAGAGACGCTGCAAGTTTGAGCGGAAATCTTTTTTTTCCAAGAGGGCTAAAATAAGCTGGTCCAGCTTCACTTCGGCCAGGGGAAAGACAAGTTCGTCTACCTCTTTGGCATGTATGGGTGTCTGTAGAATAGAGAGTTTTTCAAGTTCATTGCATGCCAGTGAAAGATTGGAGTTCTGGCTCAGGAGAAGATGGGTGATCGCATCATCATTGATGTTAAGGTTCAGTGCCCGGGATTCCTGTCTAAGGATGTTCTTCGCCTCATTAAAATAGGGCTGAAAAAAACGGATACTATCGGCACCTGCCTTTGGTGTGAAAGCCTTGTTGGAAGTCTTATAGTCGGATCCGTAGTAACAGTAGATCAAAAAGTTGCCGGGACTTTTGCCTACATATGCGATAAGCTCGTCCAGCTCTTTCTTTGGGACTTTTTTATCGCTCTTGATCAGCAGGACATTGTTTCCGCCGAAGAGAGAGCCTTGCGAGATATGGGCCTTGGCATCGTTAAAGCTGTAGTCTTGATGATACAGAGCAAAAACGTCATCGTCCGCCCCCCAAAGATCGCAGAGCTTTTTAGCATGGTAGTCGATCATAAACTCCGACTCTCCAAAGAGCATCATCGCTCTGGGCATTTTCCCTTGTTGAAGGATACGTTCAAAGTCCTGTTTCTTGATCATAGGCTATGCCCCTCGCTGCTGCCTTGCTCATCGGGGTTCTCCTCTTCCAGCGTCTCTATATGCCTGATGAAGCGGCCGTAGATTTTCGTGTTTGCAATATTCGCCTCAAGGAGCTCGATCTCGATATTTCCAAAAAGCCGCAGGCCTTCATCCCCTTTTAAAAAGATACGTGCACCGATGATCTCGTCAAATAAAATGGCTACCGGAAGAGGCTCCAGAGAGATGATGCGTGC
>CAXGZT010000092.1:0-9659 GCA_964014335.1 uncultured Campylobacterales bacterium
GGCCCTGAAGGGGAGGGCTATAGTTCTTTTGAGGATATTATAAGGTGCTACGATAACACTTTTGGCTACGGAACTTTCAACTTTCGGGTCTTTAAGATCACCGTGAACTCTGACCGTCGTGGATACGGTATCCTTTCCAAAGATAATATACCCTAGAATAGGGATGTTCTTGGCAGCACTTCCTATGTCTGTTTTGACCTGCATCAACATCTCAATGGTCTCTTTGTCAAAGTCAGATTCACCTTTGGCCGTGATGATAAGCTCTTTTGAAGTGATCTTCGCATCATTAAAAACTATTTTGCTGCCTCTCTTGTGAAAAGAGCTGTACATCTCTTTTACCTTGAGCCCCTTATTGGAATAGCCCGGAACGGAGAAGGTGATAAGGGAAGGAATGGTATTGAAAAACGCCAGGGTATTATTCAGTACTGTATAATCTCTAATGACGGTGTCGCCGATGTTGATAATCCCGTTCATATCGTCAAAGGGTCCTTGCATGACAAAAGAGAGCTCTCCTCCTTGAAAGGTTGAAAACTTAAAGAGTTCGTTCATAAAGCGGTCATTCAAATCATGCCCGAAAACGGAAATGTTATTATCGTTACTTTCAAACAGCACGCCGCCTCTATCGTGAATAAGCTGGGCATGAAGTTTATCTTCTTTTATCTGGATATTGATGCTGTCTGCAAGTATTCTTCTTCCTGAACTGCCTAATGAGACATTACATTTTTTTGTTTTTACAATAAGCTCAAGACCGCTTTTTTCATCTTTCGTGTCTATCATATCTATATAGTCCAAAATAGGAAAAAGGTTGAAGTCCGAGTTTTTGGCGGTGAGTTTGCCTTTTTTTCGATAAAGAAGGTCGAGGTCCTTGTTGATCTGAAGATTGGCTGTTTCGT
This sequence comes from uncultured Campylobacterales bacterium, assembly GCA_964014335.1. Lineage (GTDB taxonomy): Bacteria > Campylobacterota > Campylobacteria > Campylobacterales > Sulfurimonadaceae. The sequence continues at coordinate 894 of CAXGZT010000092.1, forward strand.
TTTGGTAGTCGCCTTTGATCATATATTCAGTGACATTTTTGCCGTCTTTAGACAGAAGCGGGTGAAAATCTTTGATAGTGATGTCCATTCCTACCCTATCTCCTATGAAAGTTAAGTCGGCATGACCAGATCTGATATCATAGACCTGCATCTGTTTCGAATAGGGATGTATCTTGGAAAGGTCTTTGAGGGTAAGGTCAATCTCTTTGTCCTGATTGAGTACGGCGTGGACACCGTACTCCTTGACATCAAGACGATGTTCATTCTGGCGTTTTTCATAGTAGAGATCAAATGAAGGCTCTATAAATAAAATCTCATCCGAAAATAGTGTCGTTTTTTCAGCCTTTACCTTTACACTTTTTGAACCGAGCTGATAGCGTGTTGAGAGTTCTGTTGACACTTGATCGTCGAGTGAGAGTTTTGCATTTTGGATATCAAGATAACCATTATTGAGTATAAAGCTAGTCGGCATGATGTTGAGCTGAATGTCATTGAAGGAAAGATCGCTTGCCGAGAGCAGTCGTACCTGGGTGACGTTGTTGTCAAAGATAACTCTCAGGGGAAGGGTTTTATCCGGAGTAAATACAGAAAGATCCGTATCTGTATAATTAAAGTCCATGAGGCTTATATTAAGATCGGCATGATTGCGTCCCAAGTCAACGGTTCCGTTTGCGTTAAAATCCGCCAGGCCTTCAACATGAACCTTAAGGTCTTTGATCTGGGCAGGAAAAGAGAACTTTACGGGAAGCCTTATCTGGTTTGCGTCAACAGTGATATTATACTCACCCAAGGACCAGAGTGTTCTATCAAAGCTGTATGTTTCGGAATCCTTTGAAAAGTGCTGTTGTATCCGTATGTTTGGACTTAAGAGATTTATCCTTTGGGTGTCAGAAAGAGGAAGGCTTGCCTTGTCTATATCAAAGAAAAAATCCCCAGTAAGAGTGTTCAGGTCAATTTGACCATTTGCCTTTGCTGCAAATATATCTTTATAACGTATGCCCGCGGTGTCGATGTTCAAAATATTTTTATGCAATCGAACAGCGGCATTGCGGATTTTATATCTGACACCATCTATAAGGAGATCGGATTTTTTGACAAAAAATTCTCCTTTTGCATAGGCATCTTCCGTCTCCAGGTCAATGTTCAACAGAAGGTGAGCCTTTGTTCTGCCCTTTTCCTGGAGTAAAGGCAGATGTATCTTGTAAGCCTCAACGATCTCTACTATGTCTTCTCCCAAGCTTATATCAGCGTTCAAATCGACTTCGAGGATGATGTGCTCACCGTTAAAGTCTATAGTGACACTGCCTTTATCGATAAGATGTTTATTATAGGTCGCTTCAGAAGGCTCAATTTTTAAAACACCTTTAGCAAAATAAACATCTGCTTCAGGTGTGATAAGGGGAAAAAGCAGTTCATTGAAGGTGTATTCTAGGTTCTTTTCACGTGCATGAAAGAAGAGAGAGTCAATAATCGCGTCGGGCCTGCTGTAGTCGTAGATGCCCTGTGCCCTAAGCAATTGATAGCTTTGAGCATTGTTATAATCGACGATCCATTTGGAGGTACTGCTTGGTAACCCAAACAGTTCAACAACGGGTTCAAGATCCACGAACTCATTAGAGAAAGCCGTAAAAGCCAGAGCCTTTCCATTCTCCTTTGCATAGAGCTGTATTGATGCACAGTCGGGCAGGGTGAGTGTGGCTGTAGCATAGCTACTGCCTGTTTTAAACTCAAGCACACTCTTTGCACTGAGGATAAGCTCGCTTGTTTTATACTCTAGGTGCGGTAGTTCCAAAATCATGAACTCGTCATAAAGACGAAAAAAGAGTTCAGCATTGATTTCTGCACCGCTAAGCACGGCACTGTTATCTTTGGGGGATGAAGGCGTGTCTGTGTAACTAAACGTAACCTTGTACTCATCCAGGTTCAACTCATCGATTTTGAATGATTGGAAGTTGGCAGAGACAAAATGGATTATATTGCTTGTTTCTGGGCTTTCTAGTAGGGACGACCTCTCATCTTTGGTGTCACCTAATGAAACATCTATGCGCTTGGCATGAAGGATGAGTTTTTTATCGAGTTTTATGTATAATTGCTCAGCTTTAAAATGAGGCAAGATAATCAGAGGGATAGAGACCCCGTAAGACAAAAGAGCATAAAATATGACGATTATAGAAATGGCGAAAGCAAAAAAGCTGTATATAGTGAACTGGATTCTAGAAATGATCTTGCTTGCCGCACTGCTCTTCATCTACTACCTTGCCCAACCGCTTCAGACTTCAAAGGTACTGTATATACCTTCGGGGTCAATGAGTGCTATTATATCACATCTCAAAGCCAAAAACATCGGCCTGACCTCCTTAGACAAGACTTTCTTGAGATTGATCGGCACTCCTCAACAAGGCTGGATATATATGGGTGAGAGGGAAATGACGCATGCCGACTTTTTATACAGACTTACAAGAGCTAAGGCAGCCATGAAGAAGTTGACACTTATTCCCGGTGAAACTACTTATGAGTTCTCTAAACAAATTTCGCGGGAGTTTAATCTAAGTGCTTCGAAGCTTTACACCGGGTTTACAGAAATAGCCCATTATAAAGAAGGGGCCCTTGTTCCTGACACCTATAATCTGCCTCTTGGCATAGATGAGAAAGGAGCGGTGCTGCATCTGCTGCGATCTTCTGCTAAACGGCATAAGGCTTGGTCGGAAAAAATATTTGGAACCTATAATAAGAAGAAGTGGGAGCATTATCTTATTGTCGCCTCGATAATCCAAAAAGAGGCGGCTAACAGGGAAGAGATGCCTATCGTCGCTTCTGTGATCTATAACCGTTTGAAGAAGGGCATGAAACTTCAGATGGACGGCACGCTTAACTATGGCGAGTACTCCCATCAGAAGGTGACGGCTCAACGTATTAGAAGTGACCGTAGCAAATATAACACCTATAAGTATAAAGGCTTACCGCCTCTTCCCGTCTGTAATGTAGAACTTTTAGCCATTAAAGCGGCCATCTTCCCCGCCAAAACCGACTACCTCTATTTCATGAAGGGTAAAAACGGAACACATAATTTCTCACGTTACTATTCTACACATTTACGCAATATAGGCGCTGCTACCAAATGAAACATTCGCCCCTAAAGCGCTAAAATGTGGTTACTATAATGCTTAATTGAATTGTTAAAGTGCTATCATTTTGGCACAAAAAAAATAAAGAGGAAACCCACATGTCAAAAATCATTTGGTCTAAAATTGATGAAGCTCCGGCTTTAGCAACATACTCGTTACTACCAATCGTTAATGCTTTCACTAAAGAAGCAGGCGTTGAAGTAGTTCTTAGTGATATCTCTCTTGCTGGTCGTGTACTTGCAAGCCAGGGTCTACAAGAAGATGAGCTTTCTAAGCTAGGTGAAGTTGTACTTCAAGAAGACGGTAACGTTATCAAACTTCCAAACATCTCTGCATCTGTTGGTCAGCTTAAAGATTGTATCGCTGAGCTTCAAGGTCAAGGTTATGACATTCCTAACTACCCTGAAGAGCCAGCAAACGCTGCTGAAGAAGCTACAAAAGCTAAATATGACGTATGTTTAGGTTCTGCGGTTAATCCGGTTCTACGTGAAGGTAACTCTGATCGTCGTGCTGCTAAAGCGGTTAAGAACTTTGCTCAGAAAAACCCACACCGTCTTAAGGCTGTTGATGAAAACTGTGGAGCATACGTTGCTCACATGGGTGGAAAAGGTGACTTCTTCTCACACGAGAAATCAACTACATCTACTGCTGATCAAAAAGTTACTATCGCACTTAACGGTAAAGAATTGACTTCTATCGATGTTCTTGCTGGTGAAGTTCTTGATGGTACTTTCATGTCTATCTCTGCTTTACGTGCATTCTACAAGCAAACTATCGAAGATGCTAAGGCTAAAGGTCTTATCTGGTCTTTACACCTTAAAGCAACAATGATGAAAATCTCTGACCCAATTATGTTCGGTCACGCTTTCGAAATCTTCTTCGCAGACGTATTCGCTAAATATGCTGATACTTTCAAAGAAGTAGGTGTTAACCCTAACATGGGTATGTCTGATCTTGAGAAGAAAATCGCTGGTCACGCTCAAGAAACTGAGATCAAAGCTGCTTTCCTTGCAGTTGTAGAAGCTGATGCTCCTAAAATCGCTATGGTTGATTCTGACAAAGGGACTACTAACTTCAACGCTTCTAACGATGTTATTATCGATGCTTCTATGCCAGTTGTTGTGCGTGAAGGTGGTAAACAATGGGATCGTACAGGTGCTGCACTTCAAACTGTTGCTGTTGTTCCAGATTCTACTTACGCGATGTTCCACGAAGAGATGGTAGCTGATATCGTTAAAAACGGTCAGTACGATGTATCTACAATGGGTGCAATGCAAAATATCGGTCTTATGGCTCAAAAAGCTGAAGAGTACGGTTCTCACCCGACAACTTTCGAACTTGCTGAAGGTGGTAAAGTTACTGTTACTGGTTCAGTTGACGGCGAGATCATGAGCTTTGACTGTGAAGCTGGTGACATCTGGAGACTTGCTCGTACTAAAGATATTCCAATTCGTGACTGGGTACGTCTTTCTGTTGAAAGAGCTCAAATCGAAAAAATTCCTTTGGTATTCTGGTTAGATGAGAACCGTGCACACGATGCTCAACTTATCACTAAACTTAACACATACCTAAAAGATCACAACACTGACGGTATCGACATCAAAGTAATGAAAATTACTGACGCAACACGTTTCACAAATGCTGAGATCCGTAAAGGTAACAACGTAATCGCTGCTACTGGTAACGTTCTTCGTGACCACTTAACTGATATGTACCCGATCCTAGAGCTTGGTACTTCAGCTAAGATGCTTTCTATCGTTCCACTAATCGCTGGTGGTGGTCTGTTTGAAACTGGTGCTGGTGGATCTGCTCCTAAGCACGTTGATCAATTCAATGAGACTGGTCACCTTCGTTGGGATTCACTTGGTGAGTTCTTAGCACTTGCTGAGTCACTACGTATGATCAACCAAAAGAACCCTAACGATAAACTAGCTGCTATGACTGCTGGTCTTGATGTTGCCAACCAAGGTTACCTTGATAACAACAAAGCACCGGGTCGTAAAGTTGGTCAACCAGACAACAAAGCTTCTCACTTCTTCGTAGCTCAATACTGGGCTGAAGCTCTTGCTGGATCTAACAACGCTGATCTTGCAGCTAAGTTTGCTCCAATTGCTAAAGAGCTTAAAGAGAAAGAAGCAACTATCATGGAAGAGCTAATGGCTGTTGAAGGTAAGGCTCAAGATGTTGGTGGTTACTTCCATCCAAATGACGAAAAAGCTGAAAAAGCAATGCGTCCATCTGCAACTCTTAACGCTATTATCGACGCTATATAGTCTAAAGGCTAATGCAAGGAAGGGAATTAATCCCGAATTGCGTGTCCTTAATATTCTCTCCTTCGGGAGAGAAATTGTTTTTTATTTAAAACCGATGGGTTGTAGATAAAAGACAATTGGGTCTTTTAAATTTATATCACTGCTTGAAATATACTTATTGTTGTCTGTTCGCAGATAATTGCTAAGTGTATCAGGTTGGTGAATTACTACATTAGGAGTTTTTTATGAATCAAGGAAAAAGAGTTGGTATTGTTGGCGCAGGTTTTGTTGGATCTACAGTAGCCTATTCATTGGCTATGCAGGGTGCATGTCACGAGATTATCCTAAGAGATAACAAAATCGATATTGCAAGAGGTAAAGCGCTGGATATGTCTCAGGCTGCATCTGCTGTTCGTTCCCACACGGTTGTCTCTGTCGCTGAAGAGATGAGTGATCTTAAAAACTGTGATGTTGTTGTTGTAACTGCAGGTTCTCCTCGTCTTCCGGGTATGAGTCGTGATGACCTTCTTCTTATCAATGCAAAGATCACTAAAGAAGTCCTTCAAGGTATCAAGCAGTATTCACCGGATGCTATCGTTATTATGGTTTCAAATCCGCTTGACGCAATGACCTATGTTGCTATTAAAGAGTCTGGTTTTGACAGAAGCCGTGTCCTTGGCATGGCGGGTATCCTGGATTCTTCTCGTATGGCTTCATTTATCCAGGAAAAGCTTGGGTACGGCGGCGGACAGATCCGTGCATCGGTCATGGGCGGACATGGCGATGATATGGTTCCTCTCCCTCGCTACTCTACGGTTGCAGGTGTGCCTCTTACGGATGTACTTACACATGCTGAGATCGATGAGATCGTACAACGTACACGTCAGGGTGGAGCAGAGATAGTCGGTCATCTTAAGACAGGCTCTGCCTACTATGCTCCTGGTAAATCAACGGCTATTATGGTTGATGCTATTCTTAAAGACACAAAACAGATCCATCCGTGTGCGGTTATGCTGGAGGGTGAATATGGCTATAGCAATGTTGTTTCAGGTGTGCCTATTATGATCGGTGCAAACGGTTGTGAGAAGATCATCGAAGTCACATTGAATGATGTAGAGAAGAAGATGTTCAAAAAGTCTGTCAACTCGGTTCAATCATTGATTGATACCTTAAATGATAATAAGTTTTTTGAAGAGGAGTAAGTAATGGGTTTTAGAATAGAAAAAGATACGATGGGGGAGATGCAAGTTCCTGAAAATGCGTACTGGGCGGCACAAACACAACGTTCTATCCAAAACTTCGCTATCGGTGAAGAGACAATGCCTTATGAGATCACCAGAGGATTCTCATTTTTGAAAAAAGCGGTTGCTCTGGTCAACAAAGACCTCGGCAAACTAGATGCTGCAAAGGCAGATGCGATAGCAGCAGCAGCAGACGATATGTTGGCGGGAAAACTTGACGGGAACTACCCACTGGTCGTATGGCAGACGGGTTCAGGTACGCAGTCTAACATGAACAACAATGAGGTTCTTGCTAACCGTGCAACCGAGATTCTGGGCGGTGACTTCAGAAAAGAGAAGCTTGTCCACCCGAATGATGACGTAAACAAGTCTCAGTCTTCAAACGACACCTATCCGACTGCACTTCACGTAGCAGCAGTGATCGCAGTTGAGACACGTCTTCTTCCGGCTATCGCAAAATTGAAGGCGACATTGGCAAACAAGTCTGCTAAGTTTGAATCTCTTGTAAAGATCGGTCGTACCCACCTTCAAGATGCTACACCGCTTACACTGGGTCAAGAGATCAGCGGTTGGGTTGAGATGCTTAACAAATGCGAGAAGATGGCCAAAGATTCACTCGAGCCAGTTCGTGAACTTGCTCTGGGCGGGACGGCTGTTGGGACGGGTCTTAATGCCCACCCTGAACTGGGCGAAAGAGTTGCCAAAAAACTTTCTGAACTTACAGGTCATGACTTTATTACTGCTCCTAACAAGTTTCACTCATTAACTTCGCATGATGCTCTGGTCTATTCTCACGGTGCGCTTAAGGCATTGGCTGCTGATATGATGAAAATAGCCAATGATGTTCGTTGGTTGGCTTCAGGTCCGCGCTGTGGTCTTGGCGAGATCGAGATTCCTGCGAATGAACCGGGATCATCTATCATGCCGGGCAAGGTCAATCCTACTCAGGCTGAGGCAGTGACTATGGTTACCTGTCAAGTCTTTGGAAATGATGTTGCTATCTCAATGGGTGCATCTCAGGGTAATTTTGAGCTTAATGTATTCAAGCCGGTAATTGCACTTAACTATTTACAGTCTGTACGCCTACTTGCTGACTCTATCACTTCATTCAATGATCACTGTGCGGTTGGTATCGAGCCTGTTGCTGACAAGATCGATCACTTCTTACATGATTCATTGATGTTAGTTACTGCACTTAACCCGTACGTCGGTTATGACAATGCTGCCAAAATCGCAAAAACAGCACATGCAAACAACTCAACGTTAAAAGAGACTGCAGTTGAACTTGGTCTTTTAACGGCTGAGGAGTTTGATAAGTATGTTGTCCCGGAAGATATGATCGCCCCAAAGGCTTAGGCTTCTTTTAGAAAAGCGTAAATCCTCTTATCCCTGGCCTGTAAAACAGCTAGTAAAGAAGCGCTGCTGACTGCGCGCGAGTCTCCTGCCTAAGGAACCAAAGCGTTAGCAAATTTTGTAATGTAAATTTGACTTCAACAAGGAGAAATATATGAATATTCACGAATATCAAGCGAAACAGATTTTCAAGAAATACGGCGTACCAACACCAAAAGGTATCATGGTTGAAAGCGTTAAAGATGCAGTTACAGCTGCTGAACAACTAGGCGGTCCGGTATGGGTTGTTAAGGCTCAGATTCACGCTGGTGGACGTGGTCTTGGCGGTGGTGTTAAGCTTGCTAAGTCACTTGAAGAAGTGGAGACTTTGTCTAACGAGATCCTGGGTATGACTTTGGTGACACACCAGACTGGACCAGAAGGTAAACTGGTTCAAAAACTTTACATCGAAGATGGTGCAGACATTCAAGCTGAACTTTATCTTTCTGTTGTTCTTGATCGTGCTTCTGAGATGCCTCTGATCATGGCATCGACTGAAGGTGGTATGAATATTGAAGATGTTGCTGAGAAGACTCCGGAAAAAATCGTTACGATTCCTGTTGACCCGGCGATTGGTTTTCAATCTTTTCACGGCCGCGAATTAGCATTTGGTCTTGGTCTTACAGATAAAGATGAGCAAAAAAACATTATCAAGTTTGCATCTAAGTTATTTAAACTTTATATGGAAAATGATGCGGAAATGATCGAGATCAATCCTCTTGCTGTCTCTTATACACATCTGACGCTGCCGACGAA
>CAXGZT010000093.1:0-9610 GCA_964014335.1 uncultured Campylobacterales bacterium
CTCGCCCTGCTGGGAAGCGGATTTGATCCGGGCGTGACGAATGTCTTCTGCGCTTATGCACAAAAGCACTATTTTGACGAGATACATACCATAGATATATTAGACTGCAATGCAGGCGATCACGGATATGCCTTTGCAACAAACTTTAACCCGGAGATCAACCTCAGAGAAGTCTCGGCAAGAGGCCGTTACTGGGAAGAGGGGAAGTGGATAGAGACAGAGCCGATGGAGATCAAGATGGTCTGGGACTATCCGGAAGTCGGGTCTAAGGACTCTTACCTGCTTTATCATGAGGAGATGGAGTCGCTGGTCAAGCATATTAAAGGGCTTAAGCGCATCCGTTTTTTTATGACCTTCGGGGAGTCTTACCTGACCCATATGAAATGTCTGGAAAACGTGGGCATGTTGGGAATAGAGGCCGTAGAGCATAAGGGACAAAAGATCGTTCCCATAGAGTTTTTGAAGACCCTCCTTCCTGATCCCGCTTCTTTAGGGCCTCGTACAAAGGGACTGACAAATATCGGTATCGTAGCCGAGGGTATCAAAGACGGAAAGAAGAAAAAGATTTATATCTACCAGGTAAGCGATCATGAGAAGTGTTATGCTGAGGTGAAGTCTCAGGCCGTCTCGTATACGACGGGAGTACCGGCGATGATCGGAGCGAAGCTGATGATAGAGAAAAAGTGGTCGGGTGAGGGCGTCTTCAATATGGAGCAGTTTGATCCTGATCCGTTCATGGAAGAGTTGAATGTTCAGGGGCTTCCTTGGAAAATAAAAGAATTGGATTAAATGTTGATCAAGTGTCCGCTGTGCCATTCAGACAGGAATAGGCTCTATTCCAAGCACGAGACAGGCGAGTACAGGTTGTGCCTGGAGTGCTCTCTCGTCTTTGTTCTGGCTTCTGAGCATCTAAATGCCCAAGAGGAAAAAGAGCGATATGATCTGCATACGAACTCGCCTGATGACCCCGGTTATAGAGAGTACCTCAAAAAAGTGCAAGAGCCTGTATGCGAACGCCTGGAAGAGGGCATGTTTGTAAAACCCGCTTCGCTTTTGGGACTTGACTTCGGTTCGGGCCCGGGACCGACACTCTCGAAGATGTTCGAAGAGTCCGGTTATAGAATGAATATTTATGATCCTTATTATGCAAAAGATGAAAAGGTCTTGGAAGAGAAGTATGATTTTATAACATCTACGGAGGTCATAGAGCATCTTTATACCCCGAAATCCGTTATGGACAGGCTTTGGGGAATGCTTAAGGAGAACGGTTTGCTTGTTCTCTTGACCCAGCCCTACCCGAACCAGGATGCGTTTGATAAATGGTATTATAAAAACGACCCGACCCATGTATGCTTTTTCGCCTTGGATACCATGCGGTGGCTTGAGAACAAGTGGGGTGCCAGACTCGAAGTTATTGGAAAAGATCTGTTTATTTTTGAGAAGAGGGACGTATGAGTATTGACTTTACACAGGTAAAAAGAACACCGGTCTATATCTGTGAAGAGGAACTTCTCGAAAAGAACCTCGAAATATTGGACCGTGTTCAGAAGGAATCAGGCGCAAAGATCATCCTGGCCCTCAAGGGTTTTGCCATGCACTCCACCTTTCCCCTCGTCGGAAGATACCTGCAGGGATGTACGGCCAGCGGTCTTCATGAGGCGATGCTTGCCCGCGAAAAGATGAATAAAGAGGTGCATACCTATTCTCCTGCCTTTAAAGACGAAGATATTGAAGAGATAGCCTTGATATCGGATCATATCGTCTTTAACTCTCCTGCTCAGCTTCTGCGTTTTGAAAAAAGGGTTAAAAGGGTCAATCCGAGAATCTCTCTCTCCCTGCGTGTCAATCCGGAAGTATCTTCCTCTCCTGTCGACCTTTATAATCCCTGCGCTGTTTTCAGCCGTCTGGGCACGACGAAGGCTAATTTCGATGAACGTGTTCTGGCTCATATTGAGGGTCTGAACTTTCATGCTCTGTGCGAGCAGGACGTAGACGCTCTGGAGGGTGTTTTACGGGCTTTTGAAGAGAAGTTCGGCAGCTATATAGATCAGATGAAGTATATCAATTTTGGCGGGGGGCATCATATAACCAAAAAAGGCTATAAGGTGGAGAGACTCATTGAAGTCATTAAAGCCTTTAAGGCGCGTCATAATAACATAGAGGTCTATTTGGAACCGGGAGAGGCTGTGGGATGGGAGACGGGAGTTTTGGTCTCTACCGTACTCGATATCGTTGATAACGGGATGAAAATAGCTATCCTGGACACATCGGCGGAGGCGCATATGCCCGACACCCTGGCCATGCCTTATCGGGCAGAGGTGAGAGGGGCGGGTAAGGCAAATGAGAAAGCCTACACCTACAGGTTTGGCGGTAATACCTGCCTAGCGGGTGATATCATGGGAGACTACTCTTTTGACAAGGAACTTTGTATTGGAGACAGGGTCGTTTTTGAAGACCAGATTCATTATACCTTTGTCAAAAACACGACCTTTAATGGGATCAGGCTTCCCTCTCTGGCGGTATGGACAAAAGAGGAGGGCCTGAAGCTTATAAAGGAGTTTGGTTACAGGGAGTATAAAGAACGACTCTCTTAGGAGTACAGGGTAAAAAGCGGAGACTACTGCAGGCTGCTTGAAACTCTGTAGGGGATCTTCAAAATGAAGCGGGCTCCTGTTTTATTCTCTGTGTCGAGTCGAATTGAACCGCCCAAGTGCTGTGTGACAAGGTTATAGGTAATATTAAGTCCAAGTCCTGTTCCCCCCTGGTTGCGTTTTGTTGTGATAAAAGGTTCAAAAATTTTATCGCTTACCGCGTCATCTACGCCTTTCCCATTATCGGAAAAGATGATCACTGCGCATTCATCTTTATGCTGCGTCTCGAGTGTAATCATGCCCTTTTGCGTATAATCAAAAGCATGCAGCAGGCTGTTTTGAAGCATATTGACGAGTATCTGAGAGATTGCTCCGGGAAATGAGTGCATATGCAGGGGCGTCTTGGCAAGTCTTAATTTAAGTTCGATTGGCCGGTGTCTGAGCTCGCTTCTAAAGGTGGAGAGTACTTCTTGAAGATACTCGTTAAGCTCAAAGTCGCGAATCTCTTCACTGCTTTGATCCACCGAGATCTTTTTGAAGTTTCGCACTAGGAGTGCTGCTCGGTCAAGATTCTTGATAAGTATCTGATCGGCTTCGGAAATGGTTTCAATGAATTGATCTAGGGCTGATTTGCTGAGTCTGTTTTCTTTTAGCATCTCTTGTATTGATTTGATCTCGTTTTTAAAGATAGATGCTGCTGTGATAGAGATGCCCAGAGGTGTGTTTACCTCATGAGCCACACCCGCAACCAAGTTTCCTAATGCAGACATCTTCTCTGATTCAACAAGCTGGGACTGGGCACTTTGCAGGCGGTCTAAACTCTCTTCTACCTCTTCGGTACGCTCTTGTACACGCTCTTCTAGTTCATTGGTGAGTCGTTCAAGGTGTGATTGGTAGGTGCGTGAGATAATTTCGGCTTCTTCCCTTTCTCGTCCGCGTTGTTCAATCTTATCAAGCATAGAGTTAAAGTCGTCATAGAGGCGGCCGACTTCGTCCGCATACATCTTTTGCGCCCGAATCGAATAATCTTCACTCAGGGAAATCTCCTGGGCAGTCTTGGCCAGGTTGATAATAGGCAGCGTAATGTAGTGTTGAATCCTGTATATTATGACAAGGGAGAGAAGAATTAATACAATGATGCCAAAGAGAAGAATAGCGGCGTATGAAACAAGCGATTTGGGAATCTTTTCGGTCGAAACATAGAGTAGAATCACACCATAGTTTTGTTTATTATAACTAATAGGGGTCGATATGATGATCTCATCTTCGATAAACTGGCTGAAGTCGGTAAACCGGTCAATTCTCTTGGCAAAGCCTTTTTGCACACCCTCTTGGCTGTACAGAGCAAATTGTTCACCCTGTGCATCATATATAACGGCAGCATTGATGTTGGGGATGCCTTCGAGTCTTTTGAGCACCTCCGCGGCTCCTGAACGGTCTGAAAAGAGCAGGGGCGTGACAGCGTAATCGGCAATGAGTTGAGATTGGAGTTTTGATTCTTTAAAAAGAGCAGAACTGCTGTGTTGATAGTGAACAAAGAGGATAAAGGCCGAATATATAAGCAAGGCCAAAAAGAGCAGGGAGGAAACAGCAATAATCAGTTTTGACTTGATAGAAAGATCGGAAAAGTGATTCACCTGATCACCTCGGAAGCCGATTTTAAAAGAAGGTAACTGATCTTAATATCCGCCTCTTGAGCCGCTTTGTTATTGATGCTGTAGGTAAATCGTCTATTCTTAAAATAGATCGAGATCATGACCTTGTCCGAGATATGGTTTTGGTCGTCACTTACAGTCAGAACAGGTTCCTTGGCGAGCTTTTTCGTGATCGTATGGGCATCGGGAGTATTCTTGCCGATAAAGAGTATGTCGCAAAAAGGAGTCGTAGTATCCGTTTTGAGTTTGATAATATTGATAGGCTTCTTTTTAAACACCTTTTTCCTATAGTTGTGTTGCAAGGTTTCTGCAAAAGTTTCGTCATTGAGTATACAGATGAGGAAACTTGACTCGTTGTTTTCCGGCCATTGGACGAGATGGGTGAACTTCTCTAAAAAAACAGCTTTCATCTCTTCTTCGGAACCAGCAAAAAGGTTGATAGCGGAGAAAAAGATCAGCAGGGCAAGAAGCAGCCTGGAAAAGAGCTTGTCGAGTGATGTCAAACAGCGGGATATAAGGGCTGTCATGAGAGGGGATCCTCTTGTTCAAGCAGGTTTTTTCGAGGCTTGCCGATATAATAGCCCTGCGAATATTTAATGCCCAGTTCGTTCACGATCTTGTATATCTCTTCATCACCGACAAATTCGGCAACGAGTTCTATACCGACATTGTTGGCAAAGTAGACCATACTGTCAACCATTTTTCGCGACATTTCGTCTTTTAAGTTTTGAATAAAGTAGCCATCGATTTTTATGGAGTCCAGCGGAAGGTCAAGGATATTTGCGAAGTTCTGACACTGCGCTCCGAAGTCATCCAATGCGATACTGCAGCCGAGCTCGGTAAGCTGAGCTATATTGTTGCGACTGTTGGAGATATTGTCTAGGGAGTTGTTTTCCAGGATTTCCAGGATAAGTCTGGAGGGCTTGATATTGTAGGCGTCAAGTATGGTCTGCACAAAGTTGGCAAAGTTGGCATCCTGCAGGTCATGGTTGGTGATATTAACAGAAAAAAACAGGCTGTTGTCTTTGAACACTTCTGCGCTTTTTTCTATCATGGTACGTGTAATCTGAGTAAGAAAACCTGTCTCTTCGGCGACTTTTAAAAAGGCAAGGGGGGAAACGACCTCTTCATCTTTCAGCATACGCACCAAACACTCGTATTTGTCGATTTTTTTGGTTCTGTTGTTATAGATGGGCTGAAAGTAAGGGACAATACGGTCCTCTTGCAGGGCATGTTTGATCTCTTTGAACCATCTGAGATTGTTCTCTATATCGTGTTGGACCTTCATCTCCTTATGATAGCGCTGAACACGATTAGGACTGATGAGACGTGCTTCTTTAACGGCCATGTCCGCCTTGTTGAAAAGGTTATCTTTCTCATTTTCAACAACGCCTATAGTAAAGGTGATATTAAAGTCAATCTCATCATGGGTGAAAGTGCTGTTAAGAAACTTTTTTTGAACAGTTGAGATGACTTCGTCTGTCTCCACACTGCTGGAGTTTCGACGTAGAAGTACAAACTCATCAATGCCTATATGGTATAGCTTGTTACCCTTGGTTTCAAGAAGTTCGAGGGTTCGTGCGATCTCCTCGATGATATAATTGCCTTGCTCGTAGCCATAAAGATCATTGATATGGCTGAATCTGTCAACATTCAAAAGAATCATCGTAATCTTATCGAGTTTTTCGAGGTCGTCATGCAGCTTATGGCGGTTGTAGAGCTTAGTTAGAGGATGATGAATGATCTCTTTGTACAGGGCTTCTTTTTCTGCATTTACTTGCGTGATATCGGCATAATTGGTGATTGCTATTTTGACACAGCTGTAAAGTTTGTCCGCATTAAGTTCGGTCTTCTCCTTGTAATCGTTGATATCATAATGGTCGATGACATACTTTTCGGGAGCTTTTCCCGACTGTCCCGTACGGATAATGATTCGAAGACGTGGGTTAAGAAGTTCCTCTCGGATATATCGGGCCAGTGCAAGCCCGGCATGTTCTGTTTCCATGACAACATCTATGATAGCGACAGCAAAGGTGTTGTCGTGTTCAAGCAGTTCTTGCGCTTCTTTAGCGGAATAGACCGAGGTGAAGGAGAGGGGTCTGCCTTGAATAGTCATATTTTTCAGAGCAAGTCTGGTAATATCATGTACCCCGCGGTCATCATCAATGATCAGAATTTTCCACGGATTCAGCATTAGGGGAGTAGTATCTGATTCCTCATCTTGAAAAAGAAAATCACCCATACTCTACACACCCTTCTGTGCGGCCGTTTATGCACCTTTTATAATAATGATACCCAAAAACAGGGTATAAGTAAAATCAGTTTTATAAATGTTTAACTGTTTACGCTCTTTATCTGTTTGAGTGCTGCTTCGACGGCATTGAGATAAGATTTTCTTGAGGGCTTTCTGTCTTTATAGGAGATATCAAAGGCCGTACCGTGGTCCACGGAGGTGCGTATAATCGGAAGGTTTAGCGAGATATTAATACTTTCGTCAAAATAAAGCGCTTTGAGGGGAATGAGCCCCTGGTCATGGTACATAGCGACATAATGCTGGTACTTTTTACGCATTGTCTTGGTAAAGGCAGTATCGGGAACCATTGGACCCTCAAAAAGCTCTTTTCCAAGATGTTTATTGGCTTTTTTAATGGCCTGAGAGATCTGCTTCTCTTCGTTTCCGAGTACACCGCCGTCGCCCGCATGAGGGTTTAATCCAAGCACGGCAATCTTATCGGTCTTGAGATCTTTGCTAAGTTCGAGCAAAAAGTTTGTGAGTTTTCGAGTCTTAATCCCTTTAGCTACCTGCTTTAAAGGGATGTGCTCTGTAAAGAGGGCAACATAAAGCTTTTTGCAACCCAGCATCATAATAGCATCTTGGTTAAAGTAATCCCTGAGCATATCGGTATGCCCTTTATACCCAATACCTGCTTTAGACCAGGCTTCTTTATGGATAGGCAGGGTGACTACAGCGTCTGCTATCTTTTTCTCGCAAAGCTGAATAGACTTTTTAAAAGAGTCATAGCTGTAGAGCCCGCTTTTTTTGCTGATCTCTCCCGGTCGGATCGTGAACTCGCCCTTGATAGGACAGAGTAGCATGCCTTTTGGCCTTTGTATCCCGAGCTTTTCGCATGCACTCTCGAGCATTTTTTCCGAGATACAGTAAATCGGTTTGGCTATCTTGCAGATCTCATCATGCGCAGCAAGAGCAATCTCAATACCTATGCCGTTAAGATCACCAATACTGATAGCTATGACCTTGCCGGTACTCATTTCAGAAGATCCTTCATGTCGATAATAGCCTGTTCCAAGCCTGTAAACACGGACCTGGCGATAATACTCTGACCGATATTGAGTTCATGTAAAACTTCGATCTCGCACATGGCTCTTACATTCTGATAATTAAGACCATGCCCCGCCGCGACAAGAAGACCTTTTTGATGTGCACAGTAGGCAGCATCTTTGATCTCTTCTAAAGACCGGTATAACATCTGTCTAAGCTCGGAGCGGGGACGTTCTAAATCAACAATACTGTGGTGCGTCGTGGAGAGTGGAGTGTGCAGCATAGCGTAGATATTGGCATAAGAGCCAGTATGGAGTTCTATCATATCAATATCAAGCGTAGAGGATTTTTCTATAACCTTCTCGTCCGGATCGATGAAAAGCGATACATCTATCTCATGCGCCTTGAGCTGCTCAACGGCTTTTTTGATATTCTCGTAATGGCTTAGAACATCTAAGCCGCCTTCGGTCGTCACCTCTTCGCGTTTTTCAGGCACCAGTGTCGCACGGTGGGGACGCAGTTGGCAAACAATATCGATGATATCTGGATTGATAGAACACTCCAGGTTGACAGGAAGAGCAGAGTTGAACATGATCTTCTGGGCATCCAGGTCATTTATGTGCCGGCGGTCTTCTCTTAGATGAATGGTGATCTGGTTTGCGCCTGCGCGCTTACAGATACCCAGAGCATCTACCGGATCAGGGTCGTTGATCCGACGCGCTTCCCTTAAAACGGCGATATGGTCAATATTGACACCGAGGGAGATATGGGTTTCGTTTTTCATATGATTCCTTTCTTCTGTTTCATTTTTCACCTCTGGTGAACTTGTCATCATCATGCTGTTTCATCTTCTTGCAATACTTAGTCGTAGAAAATGCAGGTAAAAACAGTTTCCGCATAATGAGGACTATTTGCCTCGTTTACGGTAAAACTCCTTTTTAAATTCACTATACCTCTCTTCCATGATAGCTTCTCTGGCCTCTCTCATCAGATTTAAATAATAGTGCAGGTTATGCAAGGATGCCAAACGAAAAAAAGTCAGCTCTTTAGAACGGTAGAGATGATTCAAATACGAACGGGTATAACGCCTACATGTAGGACAGTCACATTCGGGGTCGACAGGTAGCTCGTCCTCTTTGAACTTTGCTCCGCGGATATTGATCTTGCCAAATGAGGTAAAAAGAGTACCGTTTCGTGCGTTTCGTGTGGGCATCACACAGTCAAACATATCCACTCCGCGGTCTATGTTTTCAATGAGGTCCTCAGGCGTCCCTACACCCATAAGATAACGGGGTTTGTCTACAGGCATATATTGCGTTGTGTGCTCCACTGTATCATACATGTCCTGGTTGGCCTCGCCTACTGAAAGCCCGCCGATAGCGAAGCCGTCGTAGTCTAAGGCACAGAGCTCGGTCGCTGATTTCGTGCGAAAGGCCTTGTCTGTTCCCCCTTGGATAATAGCGAATATGTTTTGGTCCGTGCAGATACCCTTTGCCTGCTGCGAACGAAAATACTCTATTGACTTTTCGGCCCATCTTGTCGTGCGCTCTATGGAGACTTTTATGCGCTCTTGCGTTGCAGGAAGGGCGACCAGGTCGTCGAGGATCATCATAATATCGCTTCCGAGGTTTGTTTGGATGTCTATGACCTTTTCCGGAGTGAAAAAGTGCCTGCTCCCGTCGATATGGCTTTTAAACTCTATTCCCTCTTCTGTAGGCTTGGAGATATCGCTAAGACTGAAGGCCTGAAAGCCGCCGGAGTCTGTTAAGAAACTTTTTGGATAGGTGGTATACTTATGAAGCTTTCCCATCTTTGCAACGTTTTCATCTCCGGGACGAAGATACATATGGTAGGTGTTCGCCAGAATGATCTCTGCCCCCAGGATCTCATCCATATCATGCATGTCAAGCGATTTTATCGAACCGACTGTACCGACGGGCATGAAAACGGGTGTCTGGATGGTCGAATGTTCAGTTTGAATGGTTGCTGCACGGGCTTTTCCGCATTGTGCTTCCAGTGTAAATTTCATAATAGATGTCTTTATATAAAAAGTGCGTACTTTCTTTTTTATTGCAATTATACTA
>CAXGZT010000094.1:0-9534 GCA_964014335.1 uncultured Campylobacterales bacterium
AAAAATCCATAAGCTGGCTTTTTCCATCCTTGTGACGGGGTTCAACGCTTATATGCAGGTTCTCTCTAAAGATCGTGCCTCGAATCTCAACAGGCCTGTTTAGACGAAGAGCGGAAGAGATGTCTTTTTGCACCTTCGGTGTGGCCGTTGCAGTAAAGGCAGCGATGCTGATTGCGGGAAAGTTCTCGCGTAAAAGATGCAGTTTTCGATAATCTTCTCTAAACTCATGACCCCATTCACTCACACAGTGGGCCTCATCAATAACAAAAAAGTTTATTCTGACCTGTTTTAGCAGGGATAAGAACTGCGGTGACGCAAAACGTTCAGGTGCAATATACAGAAGCTTCAGTTCGCCCTGCAGCATCTCATAACGCACAAGCTCTATCTCTTCGTTTGTCTGCATAGAGGAGATCATCTCCGCCTTGATCCCGTTAGCTTTTAAGGCCATGACCTGATCATGCATCAAGGCCAATAACGGCGATACCACCACTGTAACGCCCGGCATCATCAAGGATGGGAGTTGATAACACAAGGATTTTCCGCCGCCCGTCGGCAAGATCATCAGAAGATCTTTTTGATGCAAGATGGTGTCAACTGCCTCTTCTTGAAAAGAGCGGAATCTGTCATGTCCGAAAACGGATTTAAGTATCTCATGTTTTTGTATCAAACTGCTATATTTCCATTCATATTCTTTAATATTATCCTGTTTGTTTTTCTCTCTTTGTATCATAACAGGATTATGCTAGAATTGGTAGTAAATAAGGAGTTTTATGTATCGACTTCTCTTTTTTTCATGTATGATTATTATATCTCTTTTATTCGGCGCTTGTTCTACCAGGTCGGCTTTTATGCAGCAGGACAAACTTCAGACCGAGGGGAAGTATGCTGAGGCTGTTGCCCACGCGAGAGAACATCTGGACGAAGAGGATAAGACGGCAAGAGACAACCTTTTATGGGAGTTATACCTCGGCCAGTCGCAGTTTTTCGACAAAAACCTTAGCGCTTCAATCATCAGTTTCAATGAGGCAGAGCGCCTGATGAAGTACCATAGGGAAAGGATCCTTGCAGCGGATCTGAGCAAAGAGCTCGGGTCCATGCTCACCAGTGACAATACCCGTCCCTACATCGGTAATGCCTATGACGGGATCATGCTCAATACCTACAAGGCGCTTGCCTTTTTGCAAAAGAAAGATTATGCTGAGGCGAGAGTCGAGTTTAACCGTGCTATAGACAGGCAACGACGCGCAAAAGAGTTTTTTGCTTCTTCTATCGCCAGGGAGAAGGAAGCCCTAGCCAAGGAACAAGCAGAGAAGCAGAACTCTGCAGAGGTCTCCGAAGAGGTACAGGACGTCCAACTCCAAACCGTTATCCAAAACCATTACCCCGAACTGAATGCCTACAAGCTTTATCCGGATTTTGTCAATCCGATGACCAACTATCTTGCGGCTCTTTTTGCTCTGGCCAACAGAGATAGCGCAAAGGGCGAGTTTTTACTCAAAGAGACGCAGGCAATGCTTCCGCTTAATCGGACCATACAGACTGATTATGCGGATCTGACGCAGAGCGAAGAGATCGTATGGCTCATCTACGAGGAGGGGTTGGCGCCAATACTTAAAGAGATGCGAATTGATTTTCCGGCATGGATCTTTACCAACCAGGTGAACTTTATCTCCGTAGCCCTGCCGCGCTTGCACGAGCGTACGGGCGCCTTTGAATATCTCAGCATACGGTATAAAGACCAAAACATATCCCAAACCGAGATACTTTCAAGCATGGAGCGGGTGATGCAGACAGAGTTTAAAAAGCACTATCCGCATATAGTAAGGCGTTCTGTCATCTCTGCCGTTTCAAAGGCTCTTATGCAAAATATTGCCAAGAGCTCCGATAATGACCTTGCCTCCTTTATCACCTCTGTTTATAGTATACTCTCGACACAGGCAGACACGCGCATATGGACGGCCCTTCCAAAAAACTTTCATGTGGCAAAATTCAAAAAAGAAGATAGAGAGAATATCGATATTTACAGTCCCTATAATCATAAAATAGCGACTGTCAAACTTATCCCTGCACAACACACACTAATTTATGTTAAAATCCCTACATTGGCACATAAGGTACATATCTCGATTTTTCCATTAGGAGGAAGATAATGACAAAGTATATACAAAGCCTGTTATTGGCCCTGCTGGTCCTATCCTGTGCAGATAAACCTAATGTACAGTTTGTCGAAAGCAGCATCTCGCGCGATATCAATATCGAAGGCGTACGAGAGCGCATGGTCGGCCAGCTTAAAGAGATCGAAGTCTACGGCGAGAACAAGTCGGGAGACTATATGACTTTTCGCTACCGTGTCGTCTGGAAAGACAAGGATGGGTTTGAAATTCCCTCGCTCTCCTCAAAGTGGGTTGACTTTTCGGTGTATAAAAACACACCCTATCAATTCAGTACAATAGCGCCGAGCGTGGATGCTGTAGAATATATGATATATATCAACGAATAGGAGAGATCAGATGCAGTACAAAATAGCCAGTAGCATTATCCTGGCAGCCCTGCTTTTAAGCGGGTGTGCCGATAAGACTCAACGGATAGATATGAACAAAGACGAAGCAGGCCAGGTCATGGGTCTGGATTACCGTGATTTTAACGAGGCAGCAGGAAAGGCTGTTCAATCCATGCTTAAGTCAGGTGTCTTAGACAAAAGGGATGGAGACCGTTACGTCATCGCCATCTCTCAGGTCACAAACGACACTATGCAGCATATCGATACGGATCAACTGATCAAGAAGATACGTGTCGACCTTCTTCGTTCCGGGCGTGCAGTTGTCACGACATCTATCGGGTCAGAAGGAAACGTTGATGAGATGAATATAAAGGTACGTGAGTTAACTGGGAGCGAGGATTACAACCCGCGCACCACGACCAAGAAAGGGCAGCTTATTGCTCCCGAGCTAAGTCTCTCCGGAAAGATTATCCAAAAAAATATCACTATGGATGACGGAAAACAGCAGGTGGAGTATTATTTTCAGCTTACCCTGACCGAACTCTCGACCGGTCTGGCATGGTGGGAAGATGAGAGCATAATCGGTAAAAGGGGAAGCGGGAAGTCGGTGGCCTGGTAAACAGGCCTAAGGCTTTTTTTACTGTTTTTGCGTGTACTCAAAGAGCTGAGCGCCGGTACTCGCTTCAAGCATAAGTCCCCCTGTACTCGAAGTATATACTTCCACATCATCCGCAAAATTTACATCACCCGAAAGGCCTGAATAAAGAGGTACGAGAGAAGATTGCGTACTATCTTCGAACCCGCCTTTCTTAAACAGTTCAAAGGCATCACGCGTCTTGAAAAAGATGATTTCACTGTAGGCTTGTGCACCGATCTGAAGACCGATCGTATATTGCGTGACCGTGACATCTCCTGTCCAGATACCGCCGCGGATATAAGCCCTTCCCTCTCCGTAAGCAGCACCTAAAAGAGCGCCTCCCTTACTTATACTTGGAAAAGCGACATAGGCATATGAGTCATAGACAAGCCTGGTGATATGCTGATTCTCTTTCATAAAAGCGCGTATAGTCTTGTTATACCTAAGGTTCTCGGCCTTTTCCTCGGCAAAAATATCAACAATACGGGCATCAAGAAGAGTCGCCAAAAGCAGTAAGCCAAATGAAAACAGTTTTTTAAACATATTTTACCTTTTAGGTCTAATTTCATCAATTATAGCAGAGTTAGATATACTTACAGTAAAAAAGAGAGTAAATGTCAATATACGCTATCCCCTGCGTCCTCTTCGCCGGAGGCAAAAGTTCGCGTATGGGTGAAGACAAAGCCCTCTTGCCCTTTGCCGGCAAGCCTACACTCGCCCAATACCAGTATGAGCGTCTTGAAGAGATATTTGCCCGTGTTTACATCTCGGCAAAAGATGCAAGTAAGTTCCATGACTTTGATGCAGCAGTTATTGAAGACGACATTGGTAAAGAGGTGTATGCCCCCACTGCTGGCTTTGCGAATATCTTTAAAAAGCTCAAGGCCGAAAATTCCCTCTTTGTCTTAAGCGTAGATACGCCATTTGTAGACGAAAAAATTTTTCAAAAGTTTTCAGAGATCAAAGAGGCTCAACACTATGATGCGATAATCGTACGAACACCCAAGGGTATCCATCCGCTATGCGGGATATATTCGCGTTCGCTTGAACGTCCTTTGCTTGATATGCTGAAGAAAGACGAGCACAAGCTGGCTGCACTGCTTGAAGTCTCAAAGGTATATTATATTGATATCAAAGACGAAGATGCCCTTTTAAACCTTAATACACCGCAGGAGTATCAAAGAGCCTTGAAGATTCTGGAGCAAGCCTAGTAGGGGCATACTCCTTCGAAAGTGAGGGCGTATGCTTTTTTGATAGAGGCCTTGTCCGGATCATCGAAGAGACTCCTTCGAAGCCCATGGGTGATCTCTCTTTTTCCCGTACTCACAGCAATAAAATTCACGCTGTCGCCCGCGTTTGACCTCGCCCTGTCCTCCTCGTCTTTAACATAATACTCTTTTCCGTTGACCATGACGATAAAAGCGTCCTCTCCCAGCCAATGGCTAAGCTTGCCTTCTAGATGTATTCTAGTACCTTTAATACGAAGGTTATTGCTATCAGGCTCTGCTCCGCAAGCCTCTGCTTTTAGACGCACTGCCTCTTCCTTACGGGCACTCCATTGCGCACGGATGCGCTGGTCTTCACGCTTGGCAGCATTCCTTCGTGCACGGTTGGCCTTAATCTCGTTAAGGTTGGCTTGAGCATGTAGCCGCTGCTGTTTGATTTGACGACGTTTTAGACGGTTTTTGGCTCTCTTTACACGATAGAGGTCTTTTTCAACACCCTTCTTGCCCAGCTTCTTAGCCTTTGCATAATAATTAAAAGCCGAATAATAGTTTCTGCCCGTCCCTTTTCCGTGCTCTTTCAAGTGGGCAAGCATATACATACTCTCGGCATTTACCTCACCCTGGCTTAAGCGTCTGTAAGCCTGCTTGTACGACCTTGCTTGAAAGTGTAATCTACCCAAAGGGTAATAGGCTGGGTCGAACTCTTGATCTGCAGCCATTTTCAAATATTTGATGGCATCACGGTCTCTCTTATCCGCTAGATAAAGACCATACTCGTATTGCGCCTTGTCGTAACCGCTGTCTGCCGATTTTTTCAGCCAGCTGATATTTGCCTGGGAGTTTTCATCAAAAGAGTAGAGCTTGTATTGGGAAATGAAATTCCCTCTCTTGGCTGATTTTTCATACCAGCGATAGGCTTCATCTCTCTTCCCCTCTTCTTCATACAGCTTTGCCAGATGATGCATAGAACCGGCATCCCCTCCTTTAACCGCGAGAAGATAACAGCCGGTTGTCTTTGAGGGGTAGAGGTCGTTAAAAACATCCCCGCAAAGTTTGGCCGCATTAATATTTTTCATCTTGGCAGAGATCTCCAGGTCCGCAAGACCTTCTGTATACTTCCCCCTGTTAACAAGCTCGTAGCCCGATCTGTATTTTGCGGCGGCATATCTATTTTCAAAACGTAACAGTTTTTTGTTACCCTTGAAGTTCTCAATGTTTTTTTGCATGTACTTGTAATAGGAGAGGTTCATGGGGTGGGAGGGAAAGTTGGAAATCTCGGTAAAACTGTCCAGGTCATCTGCTTCGATGGCGTCAAGACCCTTTGTCTTCAATACAAGATTCAGATGTTTATGCTGCTTCCTTAATCTGCTTTTCTCTTTTTTGTATTTTTCTTTCGCCGAAAAATAAGAGGCATTGTTTTTGTTCTTTTTCATCTTTTTCAAGGCAAGATTGCTACCCTCCAGGACCTCAATGAACCGGCTGCATTCAAGCTGAAGCTCTTCAAAAAAAGGTGCCTCGATTTTAGAGATCTTTATGCATGAGTTTTGTACGGGATCGTAAGGGCCGAACTCTTTTTCTAGGGCAACGGGTTCGGGAGTGCCCATGCACGCAGAAAACAAAAGGGGTAAAAACAGTAACTGATATTTTTTCATAGAAATCTTTTTTTGTTAATTCTATCAATCTATTCTTAATCGTTTATTTAATATTGATTTTGTAAGTTTATTTACATATTTCGGGAGTGGATTTACACAATATCTCCAGATTATGTTTAGCATCTTTATCGCCGAGTATGCTTGAACTCTTCCAGTACTCATACGTCTTTGCCTTGTCTTGTTTGACACCCAGGCCTTCGTAATACATCAGACCCAGATCATATTGCGCACTCGCATATCCTTGCGAGGCGGCTCTCTCCAAATAGTTTATCGCTTTGTCATAATCCAGGCTTACCAGTCGGGCATGGGCATACATGCTGCCCAGCTCATGTTGTGCCTTTGCATAACCGTTTTTCGCAGCGCTTTCCAGCCAATATAGAGCCTGCTCAAAATCCTTTTTAAAGACTTTTCCTTTTAGGTAAAGTTGCGCCAGATGATACTGCGCTTTGGCTTCGCCCTTTTGGGCCGACTCTTGCAAAAGGCTCTTTCCTTCATCAAAATACCTACGCATCTCTTTTTCATTTATATAGAGCATGGAGAGCGAGGTCTGTGCCTCAAGCGAGCCCTGCTCCATCGCTTTAACATAATAGTTCGCTGACTTAAAAAAGCTCTTCTTCACGCCTTGGGCATGTTCATACATCCGAGCCAAGGCAAGCTGAGCCCTAGCATCTCCTTGATCAGCCGCTTCTTGATACCAACGGAAGGCTTTTTTATAATCCTGTTTCACTCCCTTTCCGGCAGCATACATCTTGGCCAAGAGCGTTTGTGCCTTAACGTACCCCTCTTTAGCTATTTTTTCATACCATATACGTGCTTCTTCGCTATTTTGTTTTACACCTAAGCCCTCTTCGTACATCTGCGCGATATGGAACTGCGCGATCGAGCTTCCCTTCTGCGCGGCACTTTTGTAAAGCATCATAGCCTTTTTATAGTCATGATCGCTTTGAGCCTGCCACCCTTCATAAAAGGTATCAAAAGGTCCGTCCTCTTTACTCAGGGACTCCTCGGCCTGGGCTGTATAGACAAGAACAGTGATGATAAAAAAAACCCTAAACATCATTTTACACATTATACCCCCTCGATTTGAAGTTCGTTGCGCAGCTCGATTTTATGTTTCAACTGGTAACTCACCTCTGTAAACTCTTGCCACCAAGGTTCATATCGTACAGCGTGATGGTCATCATTCGCTCCGACGATCATAAGATCAAAAAGATGAAAAAAGATATCCATGTATTCGGACCTCTCCAGTTCTGTCTCTCTTGAATCCACAGAAAGTATGACGCTGTCGCCTTTAAACGCTATGCCTCTGTTTTGGTATTCGATACTGCTTTCATCAAAAACCGCTTGAAAAACATGACGAACGAACTCCCACTCCTGTATATGAAAAAAATCCTGCAAGACCCTGTTTGGACTTTCAACCTTTGTCATACAGCCATCAATATCATCATTCCAAGAGATGCGGACACTTTGAAGTTTACGCATCTTTGTCATCACTCCTGATTTCTGCAAACGGAAGATCGGCCCTCTCTGCCGAGGGAACCGGTTGCTGCGCTGAGGACTTGTCTCTTGGGAATTTTACGTTATCTGCCAAGGTTTCATTCAGATATTTCACAATGTTTCCTCATTTGGATCTATGTCCCACACTATACTCAGTCCATACTCTTTATCTATGACAGCCCATTTAAAATACTCTTTTTTGACCCTTGCACTGTATAGCCTGACCTTTACCTGTTCTTCTTCCAAGACGGTACGAACCTCGTTCTCGCCTATGGCTTTTTTATTCCAGCGCAAAAACTGGTTCGCGAAGATACGGTAAGAACAGGTCGCATCTTTTGACAGTTCACACAGCTCATGTTCGTAGGTCCAATGGGCGTTTGAACAGGCATAGAGTTTTGTCGGTTTTGCATTCACCTCAATTTTACGTACTTCTATCTGCCCGTCTTCACAAAAAGGACATTTACCCAGTTTTTTATACATTAGACTTCTTAAAAAGATTAATAATAGAATTATCGCACAAAATCAATACATACACAAGCCAACCTTCTAAATCTAAAAAAACTTATACGCTTCAGCCCCTGCGACTCTCTTCCTTTCAAAAGGCCGAGATAATAGAGCGAAACGTCTTCGAAGGCATACTCTCCGACTTCCCTGCCAAGACGGGTTTTTGAAGATCCTATAGCTCCTTTTAACGCTTGGCAATGGCTTCATTCAGCCATCGATCCAAGGCTTCGTGCAGATCACTGAAACGCAGATGTTCTGACTCCGGGCTTATCTCTTTTTCAAGGACGACACGCATAGACCGGGCCAAAAGCCTTCCGTTCATTGCATCCGTGATACGTGCTTCGGTCAATATCCGCACACGTCCCTGTTCGAAGGCGCTCTTTGTATCTGCATTCAGCGCGAAGGCCAAGGCGTTTAAACTGCTTTTGTCATCAGCTTTGAGCTCGACTAACGAGATGGCAATCTCCATTATCACGCTCTTAGCCTGCGGTACATCTACTAATATATAGTTAGAACTGTTTTTGAGAATATTTTTTCTATAGGCAGCTGTCGTATAGGCTGAGATCTGCGTATAGAGTTCAATATCCCTCGGTGAGTCTTCGGTAGCATTGGATATTACCTTAATATCCGGAACATAAATCTTGTTATATGCACTTAAATCAGCACCCTCTATCTGTTCGAAATAGAGCTTCTCACCGACAATTTTCAGCCCTTCGTAATTTTTAAAAAAACCCGTTCTCTTTTTCGCAGCAATATTCGAAGAACACGCTGCAAGGAGAAGAGTCGCAAGAACGAGAAAACATGAGGTCCATACCGCTCTCATCAGAAGAGGCCTCTAGAAAAAGAGAAGCCGAAGGCAGCCTTAGTCACTTCTGTATTATAGTCGATCAGACTCTCCCCATAGCCGTGAAAGAACTTCAGATACCAAAACGTGTTTGGAGAGTCGAAAAAAGGATACGACCAGTTCAGTTCGACTGCGCCCTTGTTATCGCGGTTTAAACGAAGGTTGTTTCGGATAAGGAGGCCGTACTTACTCTTTCCGTTTAAATAATCGATCTTTATGTCCCCGTAACCCAAGTACTTCTCAATATCCGGGTTGTCGTCCCCGTTCACATTTGCATAATCAGGCCCCAGGTCTCCCTCGTAGTACCCGGGCTCTTTTTCACTCTCAGGAATACGATACCAGGCACGCGTTGCCAGAAAAAGGTTTCCCCACTGCCACATTCCTGTTGCATAGAGACGGTTCCAAGAACGAGATCTGTACCCTTCTTGTCCGTTTGACTCATGCACAAAACCTATTTTTATGGCCTTTAACCCCAGGGAATCGTCTAGGCTTTGCGAGCTCGGAACAGTGACAAATATCTCAGGCAGATAATTTGTCTCCCTAAACGGTGCCGAGCCAGAGTAGAACTGCCACCATACTTTCTGGGTATATCCGAAGTACACGAACTCGTTAAAGCCAAAAAGATCATAACCTGTCTCTTATACACATCTGACGCTGCCGACGAAAGTGTCGGT
>CAXGZT010000095.1:0-9308 GCA_964014335.1 uncultured Campylobacterales bacterium
CTATAATGTACTCATCTCCCTCATGCGGATGCAGGTAAAGATCTTTTTCATGTACAAAGAGGATATCCTCAGGAAGGGCAACACAGCGTTTTACAAAGTGAATACTCGGGTTTTGAGGATATCTGAAAATAACGATATCACCGCGCTCAGGGGTATCCCCGTCAATGATATGTCCGTCCGTACCGGGGATAAGAGGAATCTCAAGAAAAGGCAGGTGCGGTGTAGAGATGCCGTAAGCGAACTTCTTGGCAAAAAGATGATCTCCGATCAAGAGTGAAGATTTCATTGAACCGCTTGGTATCCTGAAGGCCTGGGCTATAAAGAAGATGACCAGGAGTACGATGATGATCGTGCCTGTCCAGGAGTTTGAAAATCTATAGGCCTTATGGGCAAGTTTTTTGGCTTTTTCTTTCATTAATGATTATTCCTATGATTGTCGTTTTTTAGCAGATTCCAAAGTGTTGCGAAGCAGCATGGCGATGGTCATCGGACCAACACCGCCGGGAACCGGTGTGATATAAGAGGCTTTTTTGCTGACGTTCTCAAAATCAACATCTCCAACCAAGCGACCATCTTCTGCACGGTTGATGCCGATGTCGATAATAATTGCTCCCTCTTTGACCATGTCCTCTGTAATGAGATTGATGACACCAACACCGACAAGCAGGATATCGGCTTCAAGGGTGCGTGCTTTTAAGTCTTTGGTATGAATATGACAGATATCCACAGTGGCGTTTGCGTTGAGCAAAAGGCTGGCCATTGGCTTTCCGACTATATTCGAAGCACCTACGACACAGGCGTTCATTCCTTGAACGTTTATGTTGTATTCGTCTAAAAGCTTCATGACACCAAGCGGAGTGCAGGGCACAAAACCATCCAGGCCGGTCGTTAATCGTCCTACGTTAAAGGGGTGAAAACCGTCCACATCCTTATTCGGTGCGACGAGTTCTAAAAGTTTAGTCGTATCGATCTGTTTCGGGAGGGGAAGCTGGATAAGGATACCGTCGATATTGGGGTTTTGATTCATCATCTCAATGGTTTTTTCAATGGCGTCTTGTGAGATGTCCACAGGCATCTCATGGGTCACAGAGTAAAACCCGACTTGGTCGCAGGCTTTTTTCTTCATACTTACGTAAGCATGACTCGCGGGATCATTTCCGACAAGAATCACGGCAAGACCCGGAACACGGCCTGTTGTCTTTTTGAGTTCCATGACCTCGTGCGCCACTTCTTCTTTTATCTTCGTTGAAAGTAGTTTGCCATCAAGAATCTTCATTAATACCTCATGTGTGGGGTAGGTATAGAGCTACCCTTTAGAATATTTTTGATATGATACCTCTATTACACTAAAAGGGCGCTTTGGATGCGGTTAAGCTTCTTAATTTTATTACTTACGGCGAGTCTCTTTTCCAAAGAAAGAGACTCATTCATAACAGAAAAAGAGTATGCCGAGAACCTGTATAAAAACCCTCGAGGAATCGGATGTGATAAGTGTCATGGGAAAAAAGGCGAGGGGATGGTGATATCGACTTACAAACATAAGGGTGAGACAAAAGTGCTTCGTACGGAAGAGATCAACTCTCTCGGCTTTGAGGAGTTCAAGAGTGCCCTTGAAGAGAAACGAAGCGTGATGCCGAAATATTTTCTGACCCTGAAAGAGGTTAAGGCCCTCTATAATTACCTACACCATAAAAAGTGAGCTTAGATGTTTATTCCACAACTTGATTTACTCGAAAAGATTGTAGCCGAGAAAGATACGAAGGCATTGGATGCCCTGTTGCAGCCTAATAACCGTGTTCAAAACAGGAGAAGGGTCTTTAAGTCTGCACTCATGCTTTCTGCCCATAAGCTTAAGCATCTTCTGAAGATCGATACGGTAAACAGCGACTGTATCATGCTTAATCTTGAAGACGGCGTCTCAGCCGAACAAAAACCGATCGCCCTGAGACTGGCTGCTTATTTTCTGTCAAAAATCCCTCAAAGTCCCAAAAAGATCGTGGTGCGCATTAACGCAATAGACGAAGGCGGTCTGGATGAGATAAGGTTTTTGAACCGGTATAGACCTGATGCCATACGTATACCTAAGGTCAGAGGGCTTGAAGATGTCAAAAGGGCTCTTGAAGTGCTTGATGAGAGCATTGAACTGCATCTGAGCATTGAGACAAAAGAGGCCTTGAATAATCTAAAAACACTTCAGTACGGGGATCGGGTAAAGGCGGTGTATTTAGGTGTGCTGGACCTGCTGGCAGACCTGGGTCTGGACCAGAGCATATTGGTCCCTGAAAATCCGACGATCCATTATCTTCTCTCTGAGTTCTTGATCTCAGCGAAGACTATAGGGGCTTTACCCGTCTCTTTCGTCTATCAGGATTATCAAAACATGTCCGAGTTTCAACGCTGGCTTACGCTTGAGAAGATGATGGGATACTCTGCAAAAGGCTGCGTCTCTCCGGCCCAGGCAGATGAAGTGATGGCCTGTTTTGAACTTAAAGAGAAAGAGTTGGAAAAAGCGCATTATATTATTGAGCTTTTTGAAAAGATGAAAGAGCAGGGCGTAACGGGTTTTGCGGATGAAAGATACGGGTTTATAGACGAACCGATCTATAAAGGAGCCTTGAAAACAGTGGAAAACGGATGATTTTTGCTGTAATATTTGTGCTACCATAAGTTACAAAGTTTACTTGAAGTGTTTACCCTGTATTTATCTGTTTATGCTAAAGTTTGAATAGAGTATGACATAGACAAAGTCAATATTTTATGGAAAACGAGGTGTGCTATGGTTGACCTTAAAGATTTATTACCTTTTACAAAAAAACTAAAACTTCTTTGTGTCGATGGGGATGATGGTGTACGCCAGTCTCTGGTCAAAACATTTAGTCGGGTATTTGCACAGGTTGATGATGCTGCAGATGGGTATGACGGCCTCAATCATTATAAGATAAACCAGCATGACCTTATTATCACCGAAACCAGTCTTGATAACTATTCAGCCATACTGATGATTGAACAGATTAAAAAAATCTCTCCGGCACAGCATGTTATTGTTGTCTCCAAAGAAAAAGATGCTGATACGCTCTTAACCTGGAGCAATATCGGTATTCAGGGTTATATTCCTAAGCCTATCAGTATGCAAAGCCTTCTTGAAAGTATGTATAAAAGCTGCTCGGTACTTTACTCAAACGCACAAAAAGCACAGCAAGCCGATGCCTCGCAACAGATAAAGGCACAAAAGCAGCAACTCCAAGAGCATTATGAAGCAAACGAGAAAAAACTTAATGAGACCCTCGCCTATGAGAGGAAACGTTTAGGCCGTCTGCTCGGCCAAGAGAAAGAACTGCAAACACGTCTTGATGAGCAAGAAAGACTTTTTGAAAATATCAAGTACAGGGATGACTTGACAGGCCTGCCGAATAAACATGCCTTAAAAGAGGGGATTGATAAAAAAGTCGACAAGGCACTTCTGTTTATCGATATCGACCATTTTGAAACGATTAATACGCTGTACGGAATGGGGTATGGTAACAAGGTCCTTAAAGAAACCGCATCAAGGTTGGAGCGTTTCCTTCCTTCTAATGCCAAACTGTACAGAATCAGTGCAGATGAATTCGTAGTGCTGATATTCTCACCTACACCCAATCAAGAGCTACTGCTTTCTCAGCAAATTTTAGCCATGTTCCAGGAATCTCCTATTGTTATAGGCGACATTGAGTTTGATGTCAGCTTCTCTATGGGCATGGACAGAGGAGAGCATAGCAAACTCTTTGTCCATGCAAAAACAGCTTCTCAGGAAGCCAAGGAGAAAGGGCGTTCGCAGATGGTCATTTTTCAAAATGATTCAGAATATGTCAAGCGTCAAAGAGATGCACTGTACTGGATCCAAACGGTTAAAGACGCACTTAAAAATGATAGAATCATCTCCTATTACCAACCCATATACAATAACGAAACAGGCAAAATTGAGAAGTATGAGTCACTTTGCCGTATCCTGGACAAAGAGGGGCAGGTGCTGAGTGCAAATACATTTATTAATTCTGCCTATTTGGCGGGTCTATTAACGAAGATTACGCGTGTAATGATCGATAAGGCCTTTAAATATTTTCAAGCTAACTCCTATGCCTTCTCGTTGAATGTAAGTGCTCAAGACTTTCATGAAGAGTATTTAGAAGAGTTTTTACAGTATAAATGTGATTATTACCATATCGCACCGCAGCGGGTATATATCGAAGTTGTCGAAAGCATTACGATAAACGGAACGGACGAGACCCTAGGGCAGATCAAGCGTCTGCGTGCACGAGGATTTAATATAATGATTGATGACTTTGGAATTGAACAGTCGGTATTCAGCCGCCTTCTTCGTTTAGAAGCTAAAACCATCAAAATCGACAGCTCGTTTATAAAGAACCTTGACACCAATCTTTCCAATCAGATGATAGTCGAGAACATCGTCTCTTTTGCCAATCGTATCGGTGCACAAACGGTCGCAGAGTTCGTCGACACGAAAGCTGTATATGACAAGGTTCGTGAGTTGGGAGTCGATTACTCTCAGGGGTATTATATTGGCGAACCCAGAGCGGAGATAGAGACGCAAGCCGTCTCAACTGCTTCGGTTAACAACATTGCCTAGTCCTGCTCTTGGATTGAATCTTTAGCTTATTGCGGAAACATAACGGACCCGAGCCGTACCATATTGGATCCGCATTTGATAGCCAGTTCAAAATCTCCGCTCATTCCCATGGAGCAGATGTCTGCGCCTTCAAGGGTCTCATAAATCTCATAGGTTCTTTCAAAACTGTTTTGAATAATCTTTTTATCCTCGCTATGGGCACCTATGCTCATAAGACCGCGAAGATCGATATTTGGACAACTCTCTTTGATCTGCGCATAGATCTCATTCGCTTCTTCGGCGGATACGCCGCTTTTACTCTCTTCGTCGGCTGAGTTTACCTGAAGCAGGCACTCCATCTCTTTGCCTTTGACCTCAAGCCTTTGCTGAAGAGCCTGGGCAAGCTCCAGCGAATCCAAGGCCTGAAAAAGAAAAGGGTTGGCATCTATCAGGTGGTTGATCTTGTTTTTTTGAAGATTACCTATGAAGTGCCACTCTAGAGGGAACTCTTCGAGGTTTTGAGACTTTGCGACCAGGTCTTGAACCTTGTTCTCGCCGAAGGCACGCTGTCCTATATGATAGAGCCGTTTGATCGCCTCTTCTGTCGAGTATTTGCTTACTGCGACAATTTTTACGATGTGGTGTTCACTGACGGAGATCCTCGCGTCCTCTATGCGTTGAATAACACCGTCCAAGTGGATTTTATATTCTATTTCATTCATTTTTATAAGCCCTTTATCCTATTAATCTAATTATATCGTTATATAAGCCTAAAAACATCAGGCCGATTAAAAGCACCCACCCGCCTATAGTAAGCCGAACGAGCATATTCTCGGTCGGCGGCCGGCGGAAAATCATCTCATAAAGATTGAACATGATATGTCCTCCGTCCAGGGCGGGAATAGGTAGGAGGTTGAGGACACCAAGGTTGACGGAGATCAGGGCAGCAAAAAAGAAAACGGCCATCCATCCCTGATCACTGGCATCGGCAGTGATTTTTACTATGCTAATAACCCCGCCAAGTTCTTTGGCCGGTACGGTTCCTGAAATAAGACGTTGTAGACCGCCAAAGATGATCGTCGAGGCCCAGAGCGTCTTGTCCCAAGCATAGCCGATAGAGTTTTCTACCTCAAGCTCTTTAGTATCACCGGCAGCCCCTATTCCTATCATCCTGCGTTGTACGGTCTCATTAAAATCATTTTTTGCCTCACGCATTTTCGGGGTGATGGTGAAATTGTGAATGAACTGGTCCCGTTCAACAAGAAGGTCGATAGAACCCCGTGAATCTGATATGGCTTCTGCCATCTCCGTCCAGGTTTGAATCTCTTTGCCGTTGATATTGGTAATAATATCCTTCGTCTGTAACCCCGCTTTTTGGGCAGGCGAGTCTTTGACGACTTCGCCGATTACAGGTAGAAGTACCTTGGGTCCGCCCAAAGCAATAGCCCAAAAAAGAAAAAACGCCAGGAGGAAGTTCGCAAAGGGACCTGCAAGCAAGATGAAGACTCTTTGCCAAGGTTTTTTGACATTATAGGAGTCCGGGTCCTGACTGAGAGCGGTCGGGTCCATATCCTCTTGGCCCTTCATCTGTACGTATCCGCCCAAGGGGATCATCGCGATCCTCCATTCCGTGTTTCTCCATTGGAAAGAGGCGATTTTTTTCCCGAATCCGATACTAAAGATTTTGACATGAACACCCATCATACGTGCGGCAAAGAAGTGGCCAAGCTCATGAAAAAAGATTAAAAAAGATAAGACAAGTAAAGAGACGAACCAACCCATTATTTTCCTTTGAACTCTTTTGTAAAACCTAGGATGTACTCTGCACCCGAATAGAGCGTAAGCATTACGGCAAACCATAGAAGAGCGGTGGCAAAAGGCCAATGCATGATTAAAAACCCGATGGAAATCATCTGAACGACGGTCTTGATTTTTCCGGCCCATGATGCGCTGACATCGATGTTCTCAGCCACAGCCACAGTTCTCAGCCCTGTAATAAAGAGTTCGCGCACGATGATGATATAGATAGCCCAGGCGCTTGCCTCTTCGACCACCATCAAGGCTAGAAAGGCGCCGATAGTCAGCATCTTGTCTGCAAGCGGGTCCAGTATTTTTCCTAAAAGGGTGATCTGATCAAAGCTCCTGGCGATATAGCCGTCAAAGAAGTCTGTCGCACTGGCCAGCACAAAAAGAAGGGCAGCCAGATAATATACCCATGTGATGTGTATGCCCTGGTCTGTAAAGTACTCGGGCGTGATGATGATCCAAAACATTACCGGCGCAATAAGGATGCGGACGGAGGCGAGGATATTGGGAACATTTAGAATTTGGTTTTTATTGGACATAAGCTACTTTATCATAAGCCGGTAAAGGCTTTTTAGGATTACTGGAACGTTGTACCGCCGTCAACGACGATAGTCTGGCCTGTCAACCAACTCGAGCCTTCTGAACAGAGGAAGAGACATGCTCCTGTAAGATCTTCCGACTCACCCATACGACTAAGCGGAGATCGTTTTACAACCTCGCCCTTGACCTCTTCGTAGTTTGGAAATGCCTTAAGCGCATCCGTGTCGATCGGACCACCGCTTACCGCATTGACACGGATCCCTTTTTCCCCAAGTTCTGCTGATGCATAACGCATCATCGCTTCTACAGCGGCCTTGTTCGTTCCGTGACCGGCATAGTTGGGCGTGTAGACAAGGTTGCCCGTCGAACTCATCGTGATGATGGAACCGCCGCCTGTCTTTTCCATTCGCTTGGCTGCCTCCTGCGAACCGACGACAAAGGCATCCACGGTAGCGGTATAGATGTTGTCAAGTCCTTTCGGCTTAAGACGCATAAAGGGACCGAACCCGCCTACAACGGCGCGACCGGAAATGATAGCATTAGAGATAAAATAATCAAGTCTGTCAAACTCTTCGTCAAACTCTTTGTATACATCCTTGTAGGTATTCGGCTCCAAGATATCAAGCTTATATGCACGACACTTGACACCATGTTTGGCTTCTACATCTGCAATGATCTCATTGGCGGTATCGGCACTTGAAGCATAAGTGAAGGCGATATCACAACCTTTTTCTGCAAAGGCATAAACGATTGCCTTTCCTATGCCGCGTGTCCCGCCACTAATAAAAAGAGTCTTACCTTGCATTACAGTCCTTTGATTTCATATTGTTTCAGTATATCTTCTATACGCTTCATATTCTCGACACTAGGGGCAAGAAGAGGTAATCTATACTCTAAGCTGTCAATAAGACCGGCTATGTACATTGCCGCCTTGATCGGAATAGGGTTAGATTCGCAAAAAAGGATATTGTTGATAGGATAAAGCTTGTCATTAACAGCTTTTGAACCCAAAAAGTCACCCTCTAATGCCTTATGTACCAACTCACTCTTCAAATCGGGAAGGAGGTTTGAGGTCACGGAGGTGGAGCCTGCTCCCCCATTGGCCAAAATAGGGTAGTCGATGGCGTCATCGCCACTTAGTACAGCCAGTTCAGGTCTGCGGGAAAGCAGCTCTACGGTCCGCTCCAGACTCCCCGTGGCCTCTTTGATTCCGTAAATATTTTCGACATCATCGAAAAGACGAATGGTAGTGTCGGCAGAGATGTCGACACCTGTACGGCCCGGAACATTATAAAGCATAAAAGGCAGGTCGGATACGGCTGTCGCGATAGCCTTATAGTGCTGATAGAGCCCCTCTTGAGAAGGCTTGTTGTAGTACGGACTCACGGAAAAAATTGCATCAACACCTGATTTTTGGGCATGTTTTGCGATATCTACTGCTTCTGCAGTCGCGTTGGAGCCGGCACCGGCAAGCACCTTTACACCCGTTCCCTTACACACCTCTACAGCAATCTCTATGCATCTTTTGTGTTCATCATGAGTTAAAGTCGCACTCTCGCCCGTTGTCCCGACCGGACAGACTGCGTCAATACCGTTGGCAATTTGACGTCTGATAAGCGCTGCATAGGACTGCTCATCAAGTTTCCCGTTTTTAAACGGGGTGATAAGAGCGGTAGTCGCTCCTGTTACTGTTTTCATTTCTCTTCCTTACGCAAAATAACTGTTGTTGATTGGCTTGCATTAAAATATTTCAGTGCAACGGTTTGGATCTCTTCGGGGGTAAGTGCATTGATATGCTCCTCATAATGGATCAGCGGATCTAAGTCACCGCGAGCGAGGTAGCCGCCAAATAGATCGGCTACTGAAGACGAGGACTCTAAAGAGTAGATGAAATCTGCCTTTGTGCCGATCTTGACCTTGGCCAACTCCTCTTCGTCTACAGGGGATGTCGTAAGCTTTTCTATCTCGTGCAGGATCTCTTTTTCAACCTCTTCAGCCTTGATCCCGGGATTACAGACGGCCATAAAAATAAAGAGTCCCGGATCGATATTTTCCATGTTATAAGCATAGATCTGGTTGGCTATGCGTTTTTCACTGACGAGGCTCTGGTATAAGCGAGAACTTTTCCCCGAGCTTAACATCTCAGAGATAGCCGACAGGGCGGGTTGATCCTTATGCTGAAAGTTCGGGATTCGGTAAGTCAGTGCGAGCATCTCCACTTCGCTCTCTTTGTAAATGACAAGGCGTTTCGCACCATCTTGCTTCGGTTCGACCTGATGCACTTTCGGGATCTCTTTTTTGTTCTGGATTTTTCCGAAACGTTCTTCGGTCAGCCTAAACGCCTGATCGGCCCTGATGT
>CAXGZT010000096.1:0-9275 GCA_964014335.1 uncultured Campylobacterales bacterium
TTTCATTTGCAAAGGATTCTTTGCAATACGACATATTTTGCCATACCGATACACTTAAGCTATAATATACAAAAAAATTTAAATGATGAATGCGAACCCATGATAGACAACAATATTGAAAAACCAGAACAGATAAAAAGGGTCGGTGTAATACTCCGCCCCTCATCACCTGAGATCAAAGAACAGTTCCTGCAAGTCAAAAAAAGTTTTGAAACTCATGGCATAGAAGTGGTTCTGGACAACAGCAGTGCAGAGATGCTGGGCCTTATGGGACAATCATTCGAGTTGGTGTGTGAGAACAGTGACCTCCTTGTGACCTTGGGCGGAGACGGCACCTTGATCTCTGCGGTAAGACGTTCCCATGAGTATGACATTCCTGTCTTTGGTATACATGCCGGTAAGCTCGGCTTCCTCGCCGACATTGATTTGGCTGAATTGGATGAGTTTATTGACAAGCTTGTTTTGGGCGATTACCGTATAGATAAACGTGCGGTTTTACGTGCAGAACTCATCACAAAGAAGGGCAGTATCAAGCTGGTCGCCTTTAATGATATTGTTATGACAAGACCATCTATATCGAAGATGATCCATTTAGATACCTTTGTGGACGACAAAGCGTTTAATACCTATTACGGAGACGGGGTGATCGTCTCAACTCCGACAGGGTCAACGGCCTATAACCTTTCAGCAGGGGGTCCTGTACTTTTTCCTCTCACTCAGGTCTTTGCCCTGACCCCTATCTCCCCGCACTCTTTGACGCAGCGTCCGGTTGTCTTGCCGGGACACTTTACTATAGAGATGAAGACAACAGACTCTTCCGCCCTGGTTGTTGTCGACGGCCAGGATATGTATGAGTTTGGAAATGATGATGTGGTACGTATTCGTCTATCGGGTAAACCGGCTCAACTTATTCACAGGGAAGAGTTTAACTATTTCGATATTTTGAAAGAAAAACTCAGCTGGGGAGAATCCTAAGATATGATAGAGCGTTTTTATCTTCGCGATTTTCTATCCTTTAAAGAGGCCGAACTTGAATTTAAAAAAGGTCTGGTCGTCTTCACCGGTCCAAGCGGCAGCGGTAAATCTATCCTGATGAGCTCCATACTTGCCTCCCTGGGGCTGGATGATGCCAAGGCAGGGCTTAGCGAGGCAACCATCAACTTTCCTTTGAAGCTGGAAGAGTTGGGCATTGAAGAAGACGAGCTTACTGTTTTTAAACAGATGAAAAAAGAGAAGGTCCGGCACTTCATCAATAACCAGACTATTTCGAAAAAAATGCTTTTAAACCTTTCGGGCTCTTTCGTTCGTCATCTCAGTCTGCGTGATTATAGCGATTTTAAAAACGAGAACCTGCTTGAGATGATAGATCGGTTTTGCACCGAAGAGAATAAGGGGTATCCTCAAAAGCTCAGAGCATATCAGAAGAACTATCTACGCCTGGACGAAATCGAAAAAGAGCTCTCTAAGATAGAGGAAGAAGAGAAGAAAGTGCTTGAGCTTCGAGAGTTCGCTCAGTTTGAGATCAGCAAGATTGACGCGATCTCTCCCCTTAAGGGTGAAGACGAAGAGTTGATGCAGATTAAAAAAGAGCTTTCCAAAAAAGAGAAGATAGAAGACGCTATAAACAGGGCGGAGGAACTCTTTAATTTTGAACATTCGGTTTCGCAAGCCCTTGAGCTTTTGGAGATTGATTCATCCTTCTTTGATGACACGATGAACGAGCTGAGGGCTCATTTTGAGGCCTCACGCGATAGACTCGCGGAACTGGGCGAGTGCGATATTGAATCAATTCTTACCCGAATAGAGCAGATATCTGATTTGAAACACCGATACGGGAGTATAGACGAGGCTATTGCTTACAAAGAGCAGAAGTTAAGGGAACTGGAGCATTATGAAAACCTGGATGCCCAAAAGGAGCTGCTCGGAAGTGAGATTATCGCCTTGAGCGAAGTCGTTCTTACCCAAGCTAATGCTATCTCGGCTGCCCGCCAGAAGGCTCTTAAAAAGATACTCGCCTCTTTTAACGACTTTTTAAAGCAGCTTTACCTGAGACCGGCCACTGTCAGTCTTAAAAAGGATGATCTCTCTCTGTATGGTCAGGACAGGGTTGAGATCGAGCTTAATGCGGCTTCCCTGGAGAAGGTCTCTGCAGGGGAGTTCAACCGTTTGCGCCTGGCCCTTCTGGCCGTTAAGAGCCTGCATGTGAGTGAGGGCGGCATATTGATGCTGGACGAGATCGATGCAAACCTGAGCGGTGAGGAGTCTATGAGCGTAGCGAAGGTGCTTTCGCACTTGGCCAAAGACTATCAGATCTTTGTCATCTCCCATCAACCCCAACTGACCTCTCAGGCTGATCAGCACTTCCTGGTACACCGAGACAAGCATAGCGGTGTCAAAGCACTTCGGGACGAGGAAAGGGTCTCAGAGATCGCACGTATGATTAGCGGAGACAAGATCACCGAAGAGGCGATCCGGTTTGCACGCGGACTGATGGAAGAGAAGTGTGTCTAGTTCTTAGTGTCTTCCTGGGCGGACTAAGTATTAATTTTTATCTTGACGGCTTTCTCGCTCAAGCATCTGTTACAGGGCTTATGGCACTGGGCCTCCTAATATTGATGGCAGGAAATATCAGATGCGGAAAGAAGGGCTGCCGTATTAAAGATGAGGGGTCCGAAGCCGATGAAAGCGGGTTTACCGACCTCCAAGTAAAGACTCCGGATGAGAAAGCGGTCTGATAGCGTTTTGGATATAATTGTATTATGATAATAGATACACACATACACTTAGACAATGAGCAGTATTACGATGATGTTGAAGAGGTAATAAAACGCGCCTTGGAAGGTGGGGTGGGGAAGTTTGTTATCCCCGGCGCCGATCCTAAAGACTTGCCGCGTGCCAAAGAGCTGGCAGAAAAGTATTCAGACGTATATTATGCCGTTGGAATGCATCCTTACGACATTCAAGACTACAACGAAGAGATTATACGTAAATATTCACACGACAAGAACTGTATAGCGGTAGGCGAATGCGGCCTAGATTATTTTAGGCTGCCTGAAGATGAAGCTGCAAAAGAAGAAGAGATCAAAACTCAAAAAGAGGTATTCAGGGCACATATCCGTTTGGCAAACGAACTTGAAAAACCTCTGATCGTACATATTCGCGATGCCAGCCATGATGCCAGAGTCATACTTGAAGAAGAGAACTCCAAAGGCGGTGTCTTGCACTGTTTTAATGCAGATGAAGAACTTCTTCCTCTCTCAAAAATAGGTTTTTATTTTGGCATCGGCGGTGTCCTCACCTTTAAGAATGCACGCAAGCTTGTCAATGTGTTACCAAAAATCCCAAAAGAGAAACTCCTTATTGAGACGGACGGTCCCTATCTGACTCCCCACCCTCATAGAGGAAAACGCAATGAGCCCCTGTATACCACTCTTGTGGCTGAGAAGATGAGCGAACTTTTGGATCTTGGCCGTGAAGAAATTGAAAGCCTGACCACTGCGAATGCAAAGCGATTGTTTGCCATTGATATTCAATAATATCAATGGCTTTTGATTTCTGTTTTGTCAGTGTTAATTGAAACCAAATAGCTAAGTCGCTAAAATATAGGTTCAAATTATAAAATAGACAATGACTATCAAGCCCTATGATGCTTGTCTGTTTCCTCGAGGTGCCTTTGAAGTTTTTTATATCCCTTGTTTTTTTGTTCTCTTCATCCCTGTTTGCCGTACTGACTTTTGAATCCAATCATGCTAAAGAGGTTAACCTTCTTCGTAGTTTCGATATCAGCCCCTCTTTTTTAAACGATCCCTCGCTCAATACAATCAAAGAGCAAAATCGTGCCCGCTACAAGAACAAGTACTTTTTTAAGACGATGAACAACGCCTATATATTTATACCTCTGGTAAAAAAAATCATTGCAGATTCGGGGGTCCCGAGCGAAATCCTGTATCTGGCGATGGCAGAGTCGAATTTTTCGACGCGGGCATATTCAAAAAAGAAAGCTTCGGGTATGTGGCAGTTCATGCCTAATACGGGACGTATATACGGGCTTAAGATAGATGATTATGTGGATGAGCGCCGCGACCTTGTTAAATCGACACAGGCAGCAGTGAAGTACCTTAAAGCCTTGCATAAAAAGTTCGGCAAGTGGTATTTGGCCGCAATAGCCTATAACTGTGGTGAAGGACGTTTGCGAAGGGCCATTAAAAAGGCCGGATCGGATGACTTGGAAGTCCTTCTTGATGCTAAACGGAGATATATACCTAGAGAAAGCC
This sequence comes from uncultured Campylobacterales bacterium, assembly GCA_964014335.1. Classification (GTDB taxonomy): domain Bacteria; phylum Campylobacterota; class Campylobacteria; order Campylobacterales; family Sulfurimonadaceae. Next base: position 4,275 of record CAXGZT010000096.1, read on the forward strand.
GCAGATATATACGCAAGATCTTGGCTTTGGCTCTACTGGGGTACGATGAGGCCTATATGATAGACAATGAATGCGACTATCTGCTTAATCGCGGCAATGCCTACTCTTTGTCTACCGTCGAGGTTCCTGCCGGAGAGAGCCTTGCCCATATAGCATCGCTGATCTCGATGCCGGTGGAGGAGTTAAAAAAGTTGAATAGGCACTTGAAATATGACTTCGTACCGCCATACGGGAAATCTTACTCCGTTTATATTCCTTATGTGAAACTCTCTGAATTTAAAACGAACTACAAGCCGGCAAAACTCCAGACCATGTATCTTGTCCATACGGTACGTTCAGGTGACAACCTCTCTTACCTTGGTAAAAAATATGGTATACCCTATAAGCGTATTAGAGATTTTAATCGCTTGAAGTCGGACAGACTCTCTCTTAAACAGAAGCTTATTGTCCCTGTCAGCAAGCTTTCAAAGGGAAGAGATACGCACTATACGGTCAAGGTCGGCGATACCTTAAGCTCTATATCAAAGCATTTCAAACTGACCGTATCTGATTTGAAAAAGAGAAATCGACTTCGTTCGAATATAATTAAAATCGGAGACAAGCTCAATGTATATTAAAGCGTTCATTATTGTTCTTTCGGTTCTGCTTATGCTCAGCTCGTGTAGCCGAAGGCCTATCGACCGTACGGGTTCGTCTTACCGCGCTCCCGTCGCTAACTCTTCAGCACCAAGCCGGCTTCGTCATCCGACCATGCGCCCTTATACCGTTATGGGTAAGCGCTATTATCCTACGGTGGTCAAAGTGGGAGAGAGTTTCAATGGCCGAGCCTCCTGGTATGGACCGGACTTTCATGGAAAAAAAACCTCGAACGGCGAGAGCTATAATATGTGGCAGATGACAGCAGCACATAAAACGCTTCCTATGAACACCGTTGTAAAAGTTACGAACAGAGACAATGGCAGAAGTGTCGTTGTGCGCATCAATGACAGAGGCCCTTTTGTGAACACCCGTATTATCGACTTGTCGAAAAAAGCTGCCTCAGAGCTCGATATGATTAAAACAGGAACAGCCCCCGTAAGGCTCGAGGTCTTGGGTTTCAACAAGAAGGGCCAGACTAAAATCACAAAAACCTCTATCCGAAAAGATATAAAAGAGAAGGTTGTCGGTAAATACGCCCTGCAAATCGGTTCTTTTGGCAAGATCGAGGGTGCAATTTCTTATCAAGAACGCTATAATAACAGATCCGGTCGCTACAAGACCGTTATCAAAGATGTTGATGATGGAAGCAAGCGACTTTTCAAAGTGCTTTTGACCGGTTTTCAAGGTGAAGAAGAAGCACGAGACTATAAAGCAAACCACTTTGCAAGCGCTTTTGTAGTGAGAGAATAAGGAAATTATTATATGATAAAAATAGAACGCAAAACAAAAGAAACAGATATTAGAGTTGAACTGGAACTCTACGGCGAAGGCAAGAGTGATATAGATACCGGTGTGGGTTTTTTTGACCACATGCTCGAGAGCTTTTCTAAGCACGCTTTGCTTGATTTGAATGTTAGCTGCAAGGGTGATACCTATATTGATGATCACCACAGCGTGGAAGATGTGGGGATCGCTATCGGACAGGCTCTCAGAAATGCAATCTATCCGATCTCCATGGTTGAGCGATTCGGTTCGGCCGCTATTGTGATGGATGAAACCTGTATTGAGTGTGATCTTGATCTGAGCAATAGACCATTTCTAGTGTATGATATCGAGCTTGAGGGGAAGGTGGGGCAGTTCGACGTTGAACTGGCCGAAGAGTTTTTTCGCGCCATCGTTTTTAATGCCGGTATGACTGCACATATCATCATGAAACGCGGTAAGAACAAACACCATATAATCGAAGCCGCCTTTAAGTCTTTAGCCGTTGCCATACGCCGCGCGACGACAATAAATGAGAGAATATCGATTCCAAGTACTAAGGGTGTATTGTGATTGAACTTCTGGTCTTTGATGTAGATGGTTGCCTGACGAATGGTCAGATCACCTACACCGAAAAAGGGGATGAGATTAAGTCCTTTAATGTGAAAGACGGCTTAGCGATAAGCTCATGGATACGTCTTGGCAAAAAAGCGGCCATTATTACAGGCAGACGAAGCAAGATAGTCGAACGTCGCGCCAAAGAACTCGGCATCCACTATCTTGTTCAGGGCGCTAAAAACAAGCTTGAAGTTTTAGATGATATCCGTAAACAAGAGAATATAGAGTTTTCTCAAATTGCGGCTATTGGGGATGATCTGAACGACTACCTTATGCTTAAGTCCGTAGGCAAAAGCTATGCACCTGCTGACGGATCGGAATATATTCGTGAACTCTGTCATGTCGTCCTTTATAATGGAGGCGGAGACGGGGCTGTCAGAGAGATGATAGAGGATGTCATCAAAGACGCTGGACTAGAAGAGGAATTTGTGAAGATCTGGAAGTAGTTAAATGAAAATAACACATTTTTTTATACTGATATTTCTGTTTTCCTTTTCCCTTTTTGTGTTATTAAAACCACAATCCCATCATCAAGGTAATGGAGAAGAGGTGGCTCAAATGGAGATCGAAGACTTTACTCTTTACGAAATGAGCAAAGCAGGTGTCGAGAGTGTAGTCAGCGGTACTATCGGACGTCAATACACAAGCCATTACGAAGTAGAGAACGCACACTATATTGAAAATAAAAACAAGCTGGGTGAGCATCTGTATGCTGACAAAGGGAGGTTTGAAAAGGATATAGTCTACCTAAATGAAAATGTTCGATATTTTCGCGAAGACGGTCTCTCTTTTGAGAGCGATCATGCCGTATATAATACAAAAAAGGAGCATCTGTATGTTCCCGAAAAGTTCATATTGACACAAAATGAAAATATAATTTACGGCAGTGAGTTGCACTATTTTTCAAAGACGGGAATAATCAATGCCCAAAATATTGATGCCAGCTATTATACAGAGGATAAAAAATGAGAAGTTATAAAAGAGTATTGATGTTTGTCGGTCTATGTATACTGCCCTTATCGGCGGAACAGGTCAAAATCATTGCCGATTCCTTTTATGCAAACGAGAAAAAAGGGCTGACGGTTTTTAAGGGTAATGTTAAGATAACCAAGGGCAATGATGAACTCAATGCTTCCAAGGTCACGGTTTTTACCGATAAAGAGAGGGCACCCCAGCAATATAAGGCTGAAGGTGATGTCTCCTTTTACATCGACCTTCCGGAAAACAATGCTACCTATAAGGGGGATGCGGGAAGAGTGGTCTATTTTCCGCTTAAGCAGGAGTACCAGTTTCACACCGATGTCCATCTGTATCAACTGGGAACAAACCGCAAGGTTTTTGGCGAAAAGGTGATACTTAATACCAAGGACGGAAATGCGAAAGCTGTGGGTAAAGATAAAGCACCCGTGATTATGATTTTTGATGTAGAAAATAAGAAAGAAGATAAATGATAGACATTATAAATGCGAAGTTTATCACTTCGGCACCTTCGATAAAGCTCGCACCCGAAGATGCCCTTCCCGAAGTCGCTTTTCTTGCGCGCTCAAATGTAGGGAAAAGCTCATTATTAAACTCGCTTGTCAATCATAAGGGAATGGCAAAGGTCTCGGCAACACCGGGTAAGACCCAGTTGATAAACTTCTTTGACCTTGAGTTCAGGGATAAAGAGACGGATCTGCGCCAAAGTGCCCGTTTTGTTGATCTTCCCGGTTTTGGATACGCAAAGGTCTCCAAGAGCATCAAGGCGCAATGGCAAAGGTCGCTTACGCAGTTTGTCGCCGAGCGAGAACAGATAAAACTCTTTATACATCTTATTGATTCGCGTCATCCCGACCTCGAAATCGATGCGGACGTGGATGCTTATCTCGAGGAGATCCTGGAAGAAGACCAGGTCCTTTTGCATGTATTTACCAAGATGGACAAACTCAACCAAAAAGAGTTAGGCGCGCTTAGGAACAAGTTTCCCGGTTCACTTATGATCTCAAACACAAAAAAACGGGGCATTGAAAAGTTGACTCAAGTCATACACGGAATACTTTTTAATGACGGGGACGAAGAAGCCTAATGATACACTATTCAAAGGCTGGACTGTCAGATGTAGAACAGATGCAAGAGCTTGTGCAGCCTTATGTCGATGACGGCACGATTTTGATGCGTTCAGCAGATGAGATAGCGACCAATATTCGCTCTTATACACTTGCGTTTAATGATGATAGGCTCATAGGCTTTTCCGCCTTGCATATTCACACGGTCAAGCTGGCCGAGATTCGAAGTCTGATAGTGGATGAAAGCTTTAGAGACAAAGGAGTGGGAAAAAAACTGGTCTCCATGGGGCTAGAGGAGGGGAAGAAACTGGGTCTGGAAGAGGTTTTAGTCCTAACGTACAAACAAGCCTTTTTTGAGAAGTTGGGATTCATCGTAATCCCCAAGGAGTCTCTGCCAGAGCATAAGATCTGGGCTGACTGCATTAAATGCAAACACTTTCCTTTATGCAACGAAGTTTCACTTATCAAAAAATATTAACAGGACTTGCTCTTGTTCCGGCATTTGTGCTCTACCAAAGCCTTAGCAGTATATACTTGCTGCTTCCCCCCTTGCTCGGAGTGCTTTTCTTCTATTTTGTGCAAGCTCTGGAAAAAGAAGAGCTCCCAAAACTGTCACTGCTTATTCTTTTACTTCTCGTTTTCGAGGCAGAAAAAGACTTCCTGCTTTTTAGTTCGCTGGTCTACTTTACCTTTGTTTACCGCTTCGTTATTCCCCGGTTGAGAATAATGACTAGCTGTAAAATCTGCTTAAAGGTGATTTTTTTAGTATTGGCTTATCCTGGTTTTATTTTATACTCCTATATCTTAAATCAGGTCTTATGGGTGGAGCTGCCTAGTGTAGACTGGCATATTCTGTCTTATATGCTTATAGAATTTGTCTTGGTGCTGGGCCTAGGAGTCTTAAGCGTATCCTGATTGTATTTGTCCTTGGCTGGGT
>CAXGZT010000097.1:0-9263 GCA_964014335.1 uncultured Campylobacterales bacterium
TGTATAAGAGACAGGTTTCAAAGATCTCTTACTTCAATGACTAGGTTCACACCGGAGTCATTGAAGTAAGAGATCTTTGAAACATATTCCGCACTTTGAAGATAGGCCTTGGCAGAGATGCACCCCTCATTCAGACAGGTCCCTCCAATACGCTCTTTGTATTTATCGACCAGCAGAGTCTTCATTCCTGACTCAGCTAGCTTCAATGCTGCCTCATATCCACCAGGACCTGCCCCTATCACAACTGCTTCATATCTTTTCATCTTGCTTCCAGATACTCATGCGCCATATAACTGCTGCGCGTATAAGGGGAGCTTTTTATATAACGAAACCCCATTTCCATTCCAAACTTTCTAAAGAACTCAAACTTTTCCGGTTTCACATATTCGATAACGGGAGCATGTTTCTGCGAAGGAGAGAGATACTGTCCGATACTCAAATACGTACAGCCCACATCTAGAAGATCCTGCATCAAACGCATCACTTCATCATCGTCTTCACCAAGCCCTAACATAATACCGCTTTTGGTCGAAATATTCGGGTTGATCTCTGACAACGACTTTAACACTTGTAGTGAACGTTCATACTCCGCTCCTTTACGTACATGATATAGTCGCGGTACTGTTTCCAAGTTGTGACCGATGATCTGTGCACCACTCTTAGCTATTTTTGACAAAGCAGCTATATCAGCCTTCATATCAGGAATCAACAGCTCTACAACGATCCTATCAGCAATCTTTTTGATCTCAGCGACCGTTCGACAAAAATGCTCTGCACCGCCATCAAGCAGATCATCCCGGGTGGAACTGGTGATGACGACATGTTTCAGCCCAAGTTCTCTGACCGCTTCAGCCACATTTCTTGGTTCATCAGAATCGAGTGCTAATGGTGCTCCCTTGCTGACAGCACAAAAGCTGCACGCGCGTGTGCATATATTTCCCAATATCATAAAGCTTGCCTGTTTATGACGATAGCACTCACTGATATTCGGACACATCGCTTCTTCACAAACGGTATGAAGGCGTCCCTCATCTAAAAGGTTTTCCATCGCTTTATGAGAACTCAACCTGATCTTTTTACGCAACCATTGTGGCTTAGGCACGATCATATTTTGCATAAATATTCCACCTTTTCTGCGTATATTTTTGTTCCAGTAGTTCATTCGCACTACGCTCTTCTATCGGACTCAATTTATCCGACCTAAAGCTTGCACCAAAGCTTGTGCAAAACTCATCTTTTACTAAGCTTGCAAGTTCATCATAACTCAACTGATGTCCAAAACTCTGAAGCGTTGCCGCCTCTTCCAACCCTGATCCGGTCAAAAAAAACGATTCAAACCCTGGCCGGTCAAAAGTGATAGGAATGGTTCCATGCTGAAATAGAGCATGGTGAGTATGACGTTGAGCATTACCACCCATTTTTTTTCCCTTAATGACGATATCATATGCCTCATTCGTTGCCAAACAGATATCAGATTTTTCACCTTCTAGATGTTGATCGCATGCAAAGTCAGCCTTATGCCCAAGTTCTTCATATAATCGTATAAGAAAACAGCAGAGATGACGGTAACTTTCTTTAATACCCTTCTCCTTCAGTGACTTACGAGGCAAGATTAAGGTATAAGAGAGCTCATCTCCGTGAACCAGGATACCGCCGCCTGTCATCCGGCGAACATAGGAGATATCGCTCTGTTCAATCTTTTGTCTATCTACACTTTCTTCAAGTTTTGAAAACCGTCCAAGGCTAAGAGAGGGTTCCCATCTATAAAGACGAAGAATCGGCAGGTCTGCTTCTTTAAAATTACTTAACAGCGCTTCATCCAATGCCATGTTCCAAGCAGCCGATCCAGATCCAGTCTCAATTAATCGACAGAGTTTTAATTCAATCATGACTTCCCTTTACAGACTATTAACTTCAACTATTACCATTTATATATATCTTTTTTGATTATATAATATGTTATTATTGATTTAACCTTAAAACAAACATCCCAAAGGATGCATGATGGAAATGGAATGGATCGAAAAAAACAGTAACGATCTTCCCATCCGACCAAACCTTATAGATTATGACTATGCGTGCAAAATGTTCAGGTGGGAAGACCTTGCTCAACAATTTGAAGGCTTACCTTCAGGTGGACTCAACATTGCACACGAGGCAATCGACCGCCATGCCAATGGTACTTTGGCAGACAAGACCGCTTTGATATGGTTGGGAAAGGATGATGAGAGAAAGAGCTACAGCTTTAAACAGATGAAACAGGAGAGTGCAAAGTTCGCTAACGTCTTACAATCTCTTGGAGTATCAAAGGGTGAGCGTGTTTTTAGCCTCACTACCCGTCTTCCCGAGCTCTACATTGCTGTCATGGGTATTTTGAAGAACCGCAGCGTCTTTTGCCCGCTTTTCTCACAATTCGGACCCGAACCTATCATACAGCGTATGAAGCGTGGAAATGCGAGTGTTCTTCTTACGACAAAAGCTCTCTTTAACAAAAAGGTGCGCCCTCTACTTGAACAGCTTCCGGAACTAAGATTTGTACTCTTGATCGATGCCCAAGAAGATGAAACAGAAACTGTAAAATCACTTCCTCTGTTGATGCAAGAGGCTTTGGAAGAGTTTAATATCTTATCCACAGATGAAGAGGATATGTCAATTCTTCACTTTACCAGCGGGACCACTGGCATGCCCAAGGGAGTAGTCCATGTCCATAAAGCTATATATGCACACTACTCAAGCGGAAAATATGCACTGGACTTTCATCATGATGATATCTACTGGTGTACTGCCGATCCCGGCTGGGTCACGGGCACCTCATACGGCATTATCACACCTTGGCTCCACGGTCTTACCAACATTGTAGATGAGCAGGAGTTCGATGCACAAAGATGGTACAGTATTTTGCAAGATGAAAAAGTCACGGTCTGGTATACGGCACCTACGGCGATCAGACGCCTGATGCGTATCGAATCAAAACCGGCAGAGGAGTATAATCTATCCTCTTTACGTTTGATACTGAGTGTAGGTGAACCGCTTAACCCGGAGGCCGTGCTCTGGGGAGTAAAAACACTCAAGTTGCCTATTCATGATAACTGGTGGCAAAGCGAGACAGGCGCAATTATGATCTCTAACCTAATCTCTCAGACTGTACGTCCGGGTTCTATGGGAAGACCGCTTCCCGGTATTGAAGCTGCGATTATGCAACGCAACAATGATGGTACATTGGTACCGGTTTCTGATCCGCTACAAGAGGGAGAACTGGCGCTTAGGTCCGGTTGGCCATCTATGTTTCGAAGCTATCTTCACGATGAGGAGCGTTATCAGAAGTCATTTGATTCATCTTGGTATCTCTCCGGTGATTTAGCCTATAAAGACAAAGAGGGCTATTTCTGGTTTGTCGGGCGATCTGATGATATTATCAAAACCTCAGGTCATATGGTTGGCCCTTTTGAAGTAGAGAGTGTCTTAATGGAACATCAGGCAGTTACAGAAGCAGGTGTTATCGGTAAGCCAGATCCACTTATTGGACAGCTGGTCAAGGCCTTTGTTTCACTCAAATCCGGCGTTGAACCTACCGAAGAGCTTAGACGCGAACTCATCGGATTTGGCCGTAAAAAGCTAGGCGTAGCTGTTGCTCCAAAAGAGATCGATTTTCTCGACAGCCTGCCCAAGACCCGAAGCGGGAAGATCATGCGTCGCTTGCTAAAAGCACGTGAGTTAGGTCTGCCTGAGGGCGACACTTCAACGCTTGAAGAATAAAAGGAGATAAAATGGATATGGATATTACTCTGGCGCAAAAATTCTATCATCAGATGCTTTTGATCCGTCGCTTCGAAGAGAAGTGTGTGGAACTCTACAGCGATGAGAAGATTCGCGGCTTTTTACACCTATACATCGGCGAAGAAGCCATCGCTGTAGGCCTTATGCATGCCTTAAATCAGGAAGATGCTGTACTGGCTACCTATCGTGAACACGGGCAAGCACTTGCACGGGGAATCCCTGCAAAAAGTATCATGGCCGAAATGTTTGGAAAGGCTGAGGGCTGCTCTCGTGGAAGAGGCGGTTCCATGCACCTATTTGATGCAGATACACGCTTTTACGGAGGAAGTGCTATTGTCTCCGGCAGCTTACCTGTAGCAGTAGGCATGGCACTTGCCGACAAGATGATGAAGCGCAGTAGAGTAACCGTCTGTATCTTTGGTGAAGGCGCCGTAGCTGAAGGAGAGTTTCATGAATCTTTAAACCTCGCTGCACTCTGGAAACTGCCCGTACTTTTTGTTTGTGAAAACAATCGTTATGCGATGGGAACGGCCTTAAACCGGTCCCAGTCTGAGACAAACATCTCCCGCAAAGCGGCAGCCTACTGCATGGATTCCAGACAGGTTGACGGTATGGATGTGCTCGACGTAGCAAAAGCTTCTCAAGAGGCCGTCTCAAAGGTACGAAATGAAATCAGACCTGTTTTTCTAGAATGCCTGACCTACCGTTTTCGTGCACACTCCATGTTTGACGCTGAACTCTACAGAAAAAAAGAAGAAGTCAATGAGTGGAAGGGAAAAGACCCCCTAATCCTATTACGCAATAAACTCGAAGCGATGGGACTTTGGCAGGAAGTCAAAGTCGATGAAATCGAAAAAGAGGTTGAAAAGATCATTGACGAGGCTGTCGAATTTGCAGAAAATGGAACATTCGAACCTATTGATGATCTGAAAAAATTCGTCTATTCGCCGGAGGCTTCATCATGAACGAGAATATTACCTATAGAGAAGCTGTATGTCAAGCGATAAGTGAGGCGATGGAAAAAGATGAACGTGTATTTTTGATAGGAGAGGATGTTGGCCTATATGGTGGATGTTTTGCCGTCAGTATGGGCCTGCAGGACAGATTTGGAGCAGAACGTATTATCGACACCCCCCTTAGTGAATCAGCCTTTACGGGTGCAGGTATCGGTGCCGCCTTAAACGGAATGCGTCCTATCGTGGAGATCATGACGGTCAATTTCAGCCTCCTGGCTCTGGATCAGATCATGAATAACGCGGCAACCTTGTTGCATATGTCCGGAGGGCAGTTCAATGTTCCTTTGGTCATTCGAATGGCTACCGGAGGAGGAAAACAACTCGCAGCCCAGCATTCACATTCGCTTGAAGGCTGGTTTGCTCATATCCCGGGACTGAAAGTATTAACGCCTGCAACCGTACAAGATGCTTATAATATGCTGGCCCTGGCACTCGATGACCCTGATCCTGTACTGATCTTTGAAAACTCCCTGCTATACAACTCAAAAGGAACACTTGACACCACCGTGACTCCTTTGCCAATCGGCAGAGCACTTATTCATCGTTCAGGAAAAGATATCACTATTTTAAGTTACGGGATCAATCTATTCAAAGCGCTTGAAGCTGCTAAAGTCCTCGAAAAAAAAGGTATTGACACCGAAGTGATCGATCTGCGGTCCTTAAGGCCGCTGGATGATGAGACTATTATGCGCTCTATCAAGAAAACACACAAAGTTATCATCGTAGATGAAGGATGGAAATCGGGCAGCATATCTTCTGAAATCATGGCGCGTATCAACGAGCAGGCTTTCTTTGAACTGGACGCTCCTATGCGAAGGGTGTGCTCTGCTGAAGTTCCACTTCCTTATGCTAAACATCTTGAAGATGCTGCCATACCACAGCCAGAAAAAATCATAGAGACGGCAGAACAGTTAATGGAGAGAGCATGAGTGAATTTAAGATGCCAAGCCTTGGTGCAGATATGGAGTCTGCCATCTTGATGGAGTGGATGGTAAAAGAGGGCGATCCTGTTAAAAAGGGAGACGTGATTGCAGAAGTGGAGACAAGTAAAGGCGTGATCGAGATCGAAGTCTTTGAAGACGGGATAGTAGAAAAGCTACTCGTCGAAGAAGAGACAGAATGTGCAGTCGGTACACCGCTCGCACTGATCCGTTCTGACGGTTCAAAGATCAAAGATGAACCCGAAAAGGCCGTATCTCACCTGGAAATAAAACCCATAAAACAGAAGCCTTCAGAAAACTTCGTAAAAAAGGCAATTAAAGAGGAGACTTCAACAGAAAGGATCAAGGTTTCCCCCGTAGCACGCAAACGCGCGGATGAACTGGGAATAGACCTTATCAAACTTAGCACACATACAGATGGGGTAATCCAACTAAGTGATGTCGAGTCCTGTATCACAGAAGAGAGACCTCAACAAGCGCATGATGGAATGCGTGAAGCTATTTCCAAAGCGATGAGCCGTTCCAACGCCGAAATCCCTCACTATTATCTAAGTACTACGATCAACATGACACCTGTACTGCAGTGGTTAAGAGAACTTAATAATCAGCGCAGCATCAAAGAACGTATTCTTCCTGCTGCTGTGCTGATACGCGCAACTGTCTTAGCCATCAAAGCAGTTCCCGAGCTTAACGGTTTCTGGCGTGAGGGGAAACATCAAATCAGTAAAGAGGTCCACCCCGGTATCACGATTGCGCTTCGAAAAGGAGGCCTGATCAATCCTGCGCTACTCAATGCACAAAACATGTCTTTGGATGAGACAATGCAATCCCTCGACAGTCTGGTTACCCGCACCCGTTCAGGAAAACTGCGCAGCAGTGAGATGACGGAGCAGACCATAAGTATCACAAATTTAGGTGATCTCGGGGTAGAACGTGTTTATGGCGTTATCTATCCTCCTCAAGTTGCTATCATTGGACTTGGCCGCATCATGGATGCACCCTGGGCTGAAGGAGACTCACTCAGTATTCGAAAAGTCATTCAGGCTACCCTTGCCGGAGATCACCGTGCTACGGACGGCCGTACGGGAGGAATGTTTTTAGACAAGCTTAATTACTTTTTACAAAGACCGGAGGAACTAATATGACAAAAGATCAAATAGAAGATATTATCATCGGCAAAATACTAGAGGTTGCTCCAGAGATTGAAAAGGATGAGATCAAGCCTGACGAAAACATCCAACGCTCTTTAGAGATCGATTCCTTCGATTTTTTAAAGCTACTTACAGCCTTGAATGAAGCACTTAAAATAGAGGTGCCTGAAACTGATTATGCAGAGGTAGATACGCTTGAACATATGTCAGAATATTTTCTTCGAAGACAAAAGGACCATTAACGTCTGGCAACCCTCTTTTCGATCTCCATCACTAGAACCAGTCCCAGTGCAATCAGAAGCAGAATACTCCAATCTTTAAACGAAACCGGTTCAAGATGCAAAAGAGCCTGCATAGAGGGTATATACAGAGAAGCGATATGTATGAGCTGAGTAATCACTACGGAGAAGATCAATAGAAGGTTTCGGCTGTAATCGATTTTAAAGATAGAGTATTTCTCGGAACGTGAGTTAAAGACATGTACATTTTCAAAAAGTACCATCAACAGCAGAGTGATATTACGCGCGGTATCGTCACTGTGCCCTAGGGAGAGCATCCAATAAAAAACACCAAAGGCCACAATCCCCATATAGAGTCCTCCGGTAACGACACGGCTGATCATAGCAGTATTGAATATCCTCTCATTCGGATCACGCGGGCGGCGTTTCAACACACCGGGTTCGCCCCTTTCCAGTCCCAGGGCTACATGCTGAATTCCGTTTGTCACCAGATTTAACCACAGCAGCTGAACAGGAAGAAGAGGAATCGGTACAAAAAAGAGCATAGAGAGTATAATCAGAACGATTTCCGCAAAACCAGTAGAGATAAGAAGATGCACCACCTTGCGGATGTTGTCATATGCGATACGTCCCTCTTCAATGCCATTTACAATCGACCGGAACGAGTCATCGGCAAGGATAAGGTTGCTTGATTCACGGGCGACATCAGTACCGCTTTTACCCATAGAGATACCGATATTGGCATATTTCAGTGCAGGCGCGTCATTCACCCCGTCACCTGTTACAGCGATAAAATGACCCAAAGATTGAAAAGCGGTGACAATACGCTGTTTGTGTTCGGGAGAGACCCGGGCAAATACCCTCTTATGAGCTATCTCCTTCGCAATACCGCCACGCTCTAACCAGAGTCCGATCTCCTTGCCGTTGATCACCTCATCCTTGTTAATGGCGATTCCCAGTTCTTTTGCAATATGATAGGCCGTATTGGGATGGTCACCTGTCACCATAGAGATGGCAATACCAGCTTCCTGCGCCTTCAGAACAGATTCGGCAACACCCGGGCGTAAGGGATCAATGATGGCAGCAAAGCCAAGATAGAGATACTCCCTATTCTCAATACGCCCTTCCCTGCTGGTTTTGCTTGCCAATGCAATAGTACGATAGCCTTTGGACGCCCAGATATTGACCTGGATATAAGCTTTCTCTTTTTCATTTTCACTCATAACACACTGTTCTATGACTGCTTCGGGCGAGCCTTTGATGTAATGATAGAAAGAAGATGATTCCTGGTAGGTACTTACCGCATAGCTGTTTACCGGCTCATAAGGAAGCGCGTTGACAAGCTCAAGGCTGTCTCGCAGCCTGATTATTTCAGGGTCGATATTCAAAGCGTATCTGGCCAGAGCGATATCGACCTGATCTCCTAGGAACACAAGCTCCTCTCCCTCTTTCTTAATAAGAACTTCATTACAGCGTATGGCGCACGTCAAGATATCTCTGGATGGGAATTCCTGATCCGTACAAACTTTTTCGGGTGTGATAAAAGCGCTTACGCTCAACTGGTTTTGTGTCAGGGTTCCCGTCTTATCGCTGGCGATCATTGTACACGAGCCCAGTCCTTCAATGGACGAAAGCTCGCGTACAATGACATTACGCCGGCTCATCCTACTGCTGGCCGCACTCAAAGCGACCGTGATTGCGACGGGAAGTCCTTCAGGAATAGAAGAAACAGCGAGAGCAACGACGAGGAAAAAAAGTTTTGTCAACTCCATATTTTGATAAATGCCAAGCAGCATCAGCAAAACAATAATAAGTGCTATGATTTTTGCAATATTTAGACTAAAACGTTCCATGCGGATAACAAGGGGGGCTTTTCGCGTAGACGAACCGGCAAGCAGTTCAGCTATCTTGCCTATTTGTGTCCCAAGAGAAACAGCAACGACAATTCCCCGTCCACGGCCTTTAGAGACAAAAGAACCGGCATAGGCCATGTTAAGGCGATCAGCAACGGGAAGCTCAACATCGCTGCTTAAGAAAGCGGCCTCTTTTTTGACATCGGTAGACTCTCCGGTCAAGAGCGACTCATTAACAAACAGGTCGGTAGAATCAACGAGACGAAGGTCTGCCGGGATCTGCGAT
>CAXGZT010000098.1:0-9132 GCA_964014335.1 uncultured Campylobacterales bacterium
CACCGACACTTTCGTCGGCAGCGTCAGATGTGTATAAGAGACAGGGCTGGAAGCGTTTAAGGACGCCTTTTCAGAAATTTTACAAGAATTGGAGTAGTTATGGCTGAACCTATACGCGAGAGACGAGCGCCTCAGGCTAACGCAAATGTCCAGCAACTGACATTTGAGACACTAAAGAAGATTCGTGGTTATCTCCAACGTATGATTGACGCGGGCGGATCGGATTTGCATATCAAGTCCAACTCCGTCGTTCGTGCACGTATCAATGGAGATATCATTCCGCTTTCAGGAGAGATTCTCTCCAAAGAAGATGCCCTTACCTTTGCGAAAGAGCTCTTGCGTGGCCGTTTTAACGAATTCGTTAAGCAGAAAGAGCTGGACCTCGTTTATCCTTATGATGAGAGGACACGTTTTCGTGTGAATATCTTTTTTCAGATGGATGGTGTCTCGGCGGTTTTTAGGGTTATTCCCGTCAAGATACTTTCTATTGACGACCTTAATCTTCCTTCTGTCGTTAGAAAATTTACTGAAGTGGATCGCGGACTTGTACTGGTAACAGGTGTGACGGGTTCGGGTAAGTCAACAACGCTTGCGGCTATCATCAATGAGATAAACTGGAAAAAACGCAAGCATATCATGACAATTGAAGATCCGATCGAGTTCGTTCATAAAGATAGAAAGTGTATTGTAAATCAGCGTAGTATCGGACAAGACACCCAGAGTTTTTCTTCCGCTCTGCGTGCAGCACTTCGTCAGGATCCGGACATTATCCTTGTGGGGGAGATGAGGGACCTTGAGACGATTGAGATCGCGCTTCATGCTGCAGATACCGGTCACCTGGTCTTCTCGACCCTGCATACGCTCGATGCGAAAGAGACGATTAACCGTATCATCTCTATGTTCCCGGGCGAAGAGCAGAACCGTGTACGTCTGACGTTGTCCTCTGTCCTTCAGGGTATCGTTTCACAACGTCTTATCCCAACTCTTGATGGAAAGCGTACGGCTGCGGTAGAAGTGCTTGTGAGAACACCGCGTATCGAACAGCTTATCATGGAAGGTCGTGATGTTGAGATAAAAGATGCAATTGAAGAGGGAAAAGAGATCTACGGCTCTCAAAGCTTTGACCAAGGGATCTTGGACCTTTTCCTTGCCAAAAAAATATCCAAAGAAGAGGCCTTTACGTATGCGACCTCTGCATCTGATCTTAAACTTAGAATGGAAGGCCTTGCGTCAACGATGACAAAAGAAGCGCCGGCCGAGGGTGAAGAAGAAGCGGAAAAAGAGGAACGGGTCTTTGAAGAGGACGAGATCTTCGCGATCAAAGAGTAAAAGCCTAAGCGCTTTTTTACTCTCTTCAGTTACCTCCTTAAAATATTAACCTTACTTTAAATTCATTTAAGCTATAATTCGCCACATTTTTTTAAAGGAAACAACATGCTAGAAGGCATTATTAGAGAGAGTATTGGTAAGAAGAGCGCTAAAGCACTTCGCCGAGATGGTTATCTAGTCGCTAACATCTACGGAAAAGGCTTGGAAAACATTGACGCTGCATTTAAAGTGAATGAGTATATTCGTACTGTTAAGAAAAAAGATACAGTGGCTTTTCCGGTTAAAGTAGGAGACAAGGAGCTTAACGTTGTCGTTCAAGCATACCAGAGTCACCCACTTACAGGTGATCTAGTGCACGTAGACCTTATGGTTGCTCAGCCGGGTATCGAGAGTAAATATATGGTTCCTGTTGTGACTGAGGGTGATCCTATCGGTCTTAAGAACAAGGGTCTTTTATATGTTGCTAAAACCCGTCTTGCAGTAAAAGCGAAGGTCGAAGACCTTCCTGCAAGTATCAACATTAACGTTGCTCCACTTGATCTTGGTGATTCAATATTGATCCGTGATCTTGATGTACCTGCAAACGCACAATTCTTAGACTCTGATCGTGTATCTGTTCTAAGTATCATCAAAGCTAAATAATCTTAGCTTTAAACTTCAAGGGTGCATTTCGCACCCTTTTCCCTTCTCGATCTTCTAAGGATAATAAGACAATGAAGCTTGTTGTTGGTTTAGGCAATCCTGGTACAGAATATGAAACAACTCGTCACAATATCGGTTTTATGGTTATTGATGAACTGCTTAGCCGTTGCAGGAATCAAGATGTTTCAAAAAAATCATTTAATGGTGATACTTTCAAGTCAGAAAAAGCCATCTTCTTAAAACCCTTAACCTATATGAACCTCTCTGGTAAAAGTATTTCAAAAGTAAAAAACTTTTACAAGACAAGACAGACCATAGTCATCCATGATGATCTCGACCTTCCTTTTGGAGCTCTACGTTTTAAAATGGGGGGTGGACACGGGGGACACAATGGGTTGAAGTCTACGGATGCTGCGATTACCAAATCATACATCCGTGTACGAATGGGTATAGGCAGACCGGAAAATAAGGGTGAAGTCTCCTCTTTTGTGTTATCATCGTTTTCACAAAACGAAGAGGCATGCTTGGGCGAATGGATCTCAAAAGCGGCGGATGCTATTGAAGAGATGCTTATCGGAGATTGGGAAAAGGTGGCATCCTTGCACTCGATCAAAAAGTCAAACTGCCTGAAATAGTCAAGGTAAACACGTGCTAGCATTTAAGAACATCTCTTTACTTTATTTAAAGTATATCGGTATTATCGTGATGGCCTTAGTCTTGTTCTTTGTGGGTTTCGACGTGCTGGACAACCTTGACGGTCTGCCTGATTCTGCCAACTTGAAGCTGTTGTACGCCCTGTTCCGATCCTATTATGCCATTGATATTCTTTTCCCGATCTCATTGATATTTGCGATGATCGCGACGAAGATCTCTTTGATTCGGTCAAACTCTTTAGTCGCCTATTACTCCCTGGGCTACTCGAAGGCAGATATCCTGCGCCCTTTTATTCTGATCTCGACCTTTTTAATCCTTTCTTATATTCTGTTTCATATGTATCCTCCTTTTGCCAAGGGAAAAGAGTATTCCGATAATATTTATTCAAATAAGATCAATGGGGCTCCGACAAGGCACCTGTTTTTCACGTATGAGGATTATTATGTTTATTTTAAAGAGCTGCACCCTCTGCAGCAAAAGGCAAAAGAGATACGTGTTTTTAAGATTGAAAAAAACGATTTGAGAGAAGTCGTTGTTTCGAAAGAGGCCGTTTACAGGGATGACCGCTGGGTTTTAAAAGATGCCGAGAAGCTGACAAAGCCTAAAAACATCGGTCTAAGAAGCGAAGGAATAGTCATATCCGAAAAAGAGGACTTGAGTCTGTTAAAAGACTTTAGACCTGCTATTTTGGACCAGGTGTATGAAGGAAGTTCGACCTATACCATACTCGACGCTTTTGAAGCGATGAAACTTCTGGACGAACAAAACGTTAATACTGACAAGGTGAAAAGCGTCCTGTATAAGATCATCGCATACCCATTTTTTGTACCCTTTGTCATAATAATCATTTTCTTTTTTGTTCCTACGAGTTCACGCTTTTTAAATGTTACGCTCTTTAGCTTTGGTGCCTTGCTCGCCTCACTTTTGATCTGGGGAATCTTCTATACGTTGATCCAACTCTCAAATTCTCAGAGTATCTCGGGAGAAGTCGGAATACTCCTTCCAGTCGTGCTTCTGGGTATATTAAGCCTTGTCATTTGGTATAAAAAAGCGAGTAGCTAGACGATAAGGCTCTGTCCGTTTTTTACTTTGATTCTTCCTCTTTCTTCTTCTTCTGTTTATACTAAGTTCTAAGCTTTTTTCGGGTAAAATCGCGTCATTAATAGAAGCTGTCTTTGGATTTACGGAAGAAGCTTAGTCAAAGGGCCAAAATGATCGACTTTTCACAACTTGCTGAGAAATACCAAACACCACTTTATGTATACGATTTTAATGAGATAACCTCACAGTTTGAAGCTTTAAAAGAGGCCTTTAAAGCGCGCAAAGCGATTCTGGCTTATGCGGTAAAGTCAAACTCGAACCTTTCTGTCGTTAAACATCTTGCGGGTCTTGGAGCAGGGGCGGACTGTGTCTCTATAGGAGAGGTCCGCCGTGCACTTCTTGCGGGCATCCCGAAATATAAGATTATCTTTTCTGGTGTCGGGAAACAGGACCATGAGATCAAAGAAGCTCTGGAGTCGGATATACTCTTTATCAACCTCGAGAGCGAAGCAGAGCTTGGCCGTGTCGAAATGATAGCTGCGCAGCTTGAGACGAAAGCACGTATCTCGATTCGTGTTAACCCGAATATCGACCCAAAAACACATCCCTACATCTCAACGGGACTGCACGGGAATAAGTTCGGAGTAGAGATAAACGCTGCTAAACGCATGTACTTAAAAGCGAAAAATTCGCCTAACCTGGAGCCTATAGGTATTCATTTTCACATCGGTTCACAGTTGACAGAGCTGGAACCTATTCGTGAAGCAGCGGAGATTGTGGCTGATCTTGTACGTACACTTCAGGCTGTTGACATTGACTTGAAGTTTTTTGATATCGGCGGCGGACTAGGCGTGACCTATGATGATGAAGTGACCATCGATCCAAAAGAGTATGCTCAAGCGATTTTAGGGACCATGACAGGTCTGGATATGACGATCATGTGTGAACCGGGTCGCTTTATCACGGCTAATGCGGGACATTTTCTCACACGTGTGATGTATGAAAAACAAAACGATGAGAAACGTTTTGTAATTGTCGACGGTGCGATGAACGACCTTTTACGTCCAAGTCTTTATTCTGCCTTTCACAGGATCGAAGCGGTTGACAATGATGGTGAAAAGACGGCAGCTGACATTGTAGGCCCGGTATGTGAAAGCGGCGACTTCTTTGCTAAAGAGAGACTTCTTCCGAGCTTTAAACATAATGATCTTATTGTGGTGCACAGTGCGGGAGCGTATGGCTTTGGTATGGGATCTAACTATAATACACGCGGGCGTGCGGCTGAAGTTGCGGTTGAAGACGGAAAAGACAGACTGATCCGCCGCAGAGAGAACTTCGAAGATCTTGTCGCCTTAGAAAAAGAGTTTATAGACTGAATGAACATTCATAGCTAAAAGAGAGCTTTGAATTGTGTTAAAATTACATCTATTAAGGATGACTTAATAGATGTAAACATCCAAAGATAGGACAGGTGTATGAAGACGTTAGCCGATTGTCGAGTGGCCATTGACAGTATAGATGATGAACTATTAGAGCTTTTGAACCGCCGAATGAAAGTGGTCGAGCGCGTAGGTGAGATAAAACAGGACAGCGGCGGGGCTATTTACCGTCCAGAACGTGAACAAGAGATTATTCAGCGTCTGACGCGCAAAAGCAAAGATGAAGAGGGTATCTTGAATAAAGAAGCCATCGAAGCACTTTTCTTAGAGATCTTTGCGATCTCACGCAATCTTGAGCTTCCGGAAAAGATCGCTTATCTCGGGCCTGAGGGAAGCTTCACCCATCAAGCGGCAGAGAGCCGTTTCGGGGCAATGAGTGATTACCTTCCTCTGAGCTCCATTCATGCCGTCTTTAATGCTATGGAGACCAAGAGAGCGAAGTTCGGCGTTGTTCCTATTGAGAACTCGAGAGACGGTGCGGTAGGCGAGACCCTGGACCTGTTGGCAAAGAGCAGCTATAAGATCGTAGCCGAACTCTATATGCCTATTCATCTCTCGTTTGCCACTTCGGCGCGTCATCTGCATGATGTTAAACGGATCTACTCCAAGGATAAGGGTTTTGGTCAATGCCGGGATTTCTTGCTTGAAAACGAACTGCAAGATGTAGAACAGATTCCGGTAGAATCAACGGCAAAGGCGGCAAAACTGGCGGCCGCTGATCCGCAAGCCGCTGCAATCTGTTCGCATATAGCCGCCAAACTCTATAATGTGCCGAATATGTTTGAGAACATAGAGGATGTTGACTCGAATACAACGCGTTTCGTGATCTTGAGCAATTTTGAAAACACGCCTCACGAATCTTCAAAAACATCTATCATTGTCCGCTTGAAAGACGGGAAAGAGGCCGGTGCTTTGGCCCACTTCTTGGCTGATTTTGATAAGTCTCATATCAATCTCTCCAAAATCGAGTCCCGTCCCTCGAAAGAGAGCGATGGTTTTGGATATTGGTTTTTTATAGATTTCTACGGACATATCAGAGATGCAAGACTAACCGAGATTTTAGAAAAAAGAGCCGATGAGATTACATGGCTCGGCTCGTATGTAAAAGGCGATAAATGAATTTTAACAGTACCTTAGACGGAATCAAGACATATGAAGCGGGAAAGCCGATAGAGCTTGTCGTTCGTGAGTATGGGGTAGACCCCAAAGAGATTATCAAGCTTGCCAGTAATGAGAACCCATACGGGACATCTCCCAAGGTTGTGCAGGCAATAAAAGATAGTGCCCACAAGATGTTCTTATATCCTGATGATTCGATGTATGTCCTTAAGGAAGGCTTGGCAAAGAAGTTTGACGTGAATGAAGATGAGATCATTATCGGGGCAGGTTCGGACCAAGTCATCGAATTTGCGGTGCATGCAAAACTCAATGCATCGACAAAGGTATTGATGAACTCCGTGACCTTTGCCATGTATGAGATATATGCCCGTCAAACGGGTGCTCAGGTTATCCGTACCCAAAGCCGCGAACATGACCTGGAAGAGTTTTATGAACTCTACTTGGAACATAGACCGCAGATGATCTTTATCTGTACGCCTAACAATCCTACCGGTGATGCGATTGACGCCCTTGCTTTAAAGGCTTTTCTCTCAAAGATTGATAAAGATACCCTGGTCGTCGTTGACGGTGCCTATATGGAGTACGCTGCTTTCAAGGATGCTACCAAGGCCGTATCGGCAAAAGAGCTTATCAATACCTTCTCCAATGTACTCTATCTTGGAACCTTTTCAAAGGCTTACGGACTGGGTGGTATGCGTACGGGCTATGGTATAGCGCAAAAAGAGATGATTTCTGCCTTTTACAAGCTTCGCCCGCCTTTCAATATCACGACCCTCTCTCTGGAAGCCGCAACGGTGGCGCTTCAAGACGAGGCATTTGTCACCGGGTCAATCGAGAAAAACTTTGAAGAGATGAAACGGTATGCGGATTTTGCGAAAGAGCAGAGCTTGGAAATCATAGAATCTTATACCAATTTTGTAACGCTTTGTCTGAATGAGGGGCAAAACTCAAGTGATATTTCATTATCTTTGTTAAAAAAAGGTATGATAGTTAGAGATTTAAAAGGGTACTCTCTTAACGCAATTCGTGTGACGATCGGAACCGAAAAAGAGAATACTCGCTTCTTTGAACTATTCAAAGAAGTGGAAAAAGACTAGGGTTTAAATGGATTTAAAAGCACTCATCTCTCAACTTGTTGGTCTCTTTGATAAACTGAACAACAGCCAAAAGATAGTGGTGGGTGCGACCATAGTCGGTGTTGTCGCCTTTTTGCTTTTTCTGGTTGTTTATACGACCAAAGGCGGTGAGTCAAAATCTGATTATAAAGTCCTCTTTGACTCTCTCTCTTCCGCCGATGCGGCTTTGGTGATTCAACAGCTTGAAAAGGACAATATTTCTTACAGGATTCCCCGTGATAACGTTATTGAAGTTCCCAAGGACGTCGTATACAGAGAACGTATAGCTATCGCAGCCTTGGGTCTTCCAAAAGAGAGCAGTGTCGGTTTCGAACTATTCGATTCTCAGGAGTTCGGTGCGACGAGCTTTGATCAAAACGTCAAGTTTTTACGTGCCTTGGAAGGCGAACTTTCAAGGACCGTACAAAACCTTTCCCCTGTTGAAGTCGCGAATGTAAACCTTGCCTTGCCTAAAGAGTCACTCTTTGTCTCGGAGCAGGCCCCTCCGACGGCCTCGGTAGTCGTGAGCCTGTATGATGGCCGTATGTTGACACCCAAGCAGGTACGAGGAATCAAAAACCTTGTCTCTTCTGCCGTCCCTAAGATGAAGGCTGAGAATGTCGCCTTGATCAATGCTGAGGGTGAAGAACTCGGCGGGGACAATGACACCTCTGTCCTGGGTGAACTCTCTGCAATGCAGCTGAAATATAAAAACCGTGAAGAGCGAAAACGTGAAGAGAAGATCGTCAATGTCCTTGCCCCTTTTATCGGGGGAAATAAACGTGTTGTTGCGAAGGTGACGATAGAGTATGATTTCTCACAAAAATCCTCGACTTCAGAGACCTATGATCCCGAATCTGTTGTCCGCTCGGAACAGACTATCGAAGAGAAGCGTGAAGGAACGAGTCCCAAAGAGATCGGTGGAGTTCCAGGTGCAGTAAGCAATATCGGTCCTGTTCAGGGTCTGGAGTCTCAACAAAACGGCGAAAAGTATGAAAAAAGCAACGTCTCTACGAATTATGAGATATCAAAGACGGTTTCAAGCACCAAGGGCGAATTCGCGACGATAAAACGTGTCACAGCCGCTGTTGTCGTGGATGGAAAATACAGGGCTAAGGTTGATGCAGAGGGAAGCGAGACGGGCGAGCAGGAGTTTATTAACAGAGAGCAGAGTGAACTGGACGCTATCTCTTCTTTGGTCAAGAATGCGATTGGTGCGAACAGTGCACGTGGAGATCTTGTTACCGTCAGAAGTTTTCAGTTTGAAGTACTTAAGGCTGATCCGGTCCAAGTGGTCGGAAAGATCAGTACGTTTTATACGCTTTATCTTGGACCGTTCAGCGAAGTGTTTAAACTGCTTCTTGTCGGACTTATTCTTTTTATTGTGTACAAAAAACTTATTACGCCCTTTGCAGAGCGTATGCTTGAGTTTTCCAAGGAAGAGGACGAGATGGAACGTCCTGTACTTGAGTTAGACGAGGAAGAAGAGGAAGATCTGGTAGAGCGTGTTCAGCAGATGCGCAAGAAGGTAGAGGATCAGCTGGGAGTGGGAGAGAACTTTAACGAAGATGAACTAAAACACGATGTCTTGCTTGAAAAAATAAGAAACATTGCCGAAGAGCGTCCTGACGAACTGGCCTCATTGCTGCAGGCTCTGATCAATGAAGAGACAGGTGAGAATGATAATGCTATGGGCGACTTGGCGAGACAGATGGCTGCTGCGTCAGAGAGGGAGAATAGATGAAACTTTCACCAACACAACAAGCACAGTTAGATGAGATGAGCATGTCGGA
>CAXGZT010000099.1:0-9028 GCA_964014335.1 uncultured Campylobacterales bacterium
CGCGATCTACACCGACACTTTCGTCGGCAGCGTCAGATGTGTATAAGAGACAGGTCTTGCCCATTACGGGGAGAAGGGTGTTTTATGCCTTCTTTCGGATTCGACCAACTCGTATAACACGGGAATGACGCCGTCTGAGCTCTCTGTTGCACCGGGACTTGACAGACTCTTTGCAAAGGCGGAAGGGCGCGTTATCCTTTCGACATTCAGTTCGAATATCCACCGTCTTCAGCAGGCTATCGCTTATGCACTTAAGTATGACAGAAAGATCTGTGTTATCGGACGCTCTATGGAAAGAAACCTTGAGGTGGCTATGGCCTATGATTATATCCGTCTCGACAAGAAGATATTCGTCGATCCGGATGATATCAGCCGTCTTGAAGACAAGAAAGTGATGATCATCACAACCGGTTCTCAGGGTGAACCGAGCTCGGCTCTGTTCAGAATGGCGACGGGCGAGCATAGACATATCAAGATCAAACCCTCTGATACTATCGTCCTCTCGTCCCGTGCTATTCCGGGCAATGAGGGCTCTATCTCCGGTATGCTTAACCACCTTCAGCGTGCAGGCGCGCGAGTCGAGCAGGCAAGGGATATCCACGTTTCGGGTCATGCGGCTCAGGAAGAGCAGAAGTTGATGCTGCGTTTGACAAACCCTAAGTTCTTCCTGCCGATTCACGGTGAGTTTAACCATACGATGAAGCACAGAGAGACGGGTATGCAGTGTGGCGTTCCTGAACGCAATATTCTTATCATGGGTGACGGTGAGACCATAGAGGTCAGTCCCAAGTATATGCGCAAGGTTAAAAAGGTTAAATCGGGCAAGACATATATCGACAACCAGAACAACCACCAGATCGCTGACGATATCGTTATCGACAGACAAAAACTTGCGGGGGAGGGTATCGTAATGATCGTCGCTCAGGTTAATGAGACGGATTCGGCGCTTATCTCCAAACCGCGCGTGACCTCATTCGGTCTGGTAGCAGATAAAAACGACAAAGCCTTCTCCAAAGAGATGGAAGACGTTCTCGAGCACTTCTTGCTGAACCTTAAGCCGGGTCTGATCGAAAACCAAAGAGCCTTGGAAAACGATCTTCGTCAGGTGGTGCGCAAGCATATCTACCGTAAGATGAAGAAATATCCGCTGATCGTACCAACCGTTTTCGTGATGTGAGCAGGGAAGCGCTAAGGAGACCCGTGTCTCCTTAGCCCGTGCGAAACCAATACCCTTCTATCAAAGCTAAGAACTAAAACCTCATATTAATCAATATCTCTATTTTAAACCGAACTACAGCTCAAGTAAACATTTTTCAGCGCTATTCCTGATTAAAAAGACACGCTCCTTTTAAGAGTTGCCCTTGTATGTGTTATTTTTAGCGAATAGACAGACACTTCTTGTGTCCTATAACATGTAAAATTAGTGTTAAATATGCTAATATGTTCGATAATAAAGAGTTGTACCTAAAAGGAGTATCTGTTGAGCAGAGGAATCTATTCGTCATTGTTAGATAATGATTTCTATCAGGATTCTGAGAAAGAATTAATAGTTCAGTTACAACATTACCATAGATATTGGTATGACCTTATCGTTCATCCAAATGAAGTTGCTGAATATTTTGATACAAGAGAATTAATTGTCGATTATTTAAAAACAGTAAAAAAAAGCGTAGAAGAAAACTTAGAAAAAAGGTTCGTTTATTTTATATGTTCACGAACAAAAATACGTTTTAATTTAAATAAAAAACCGACATACAATCCTATAACTAAAAAGGTTAAAATTCACCTATTAGTTGGCAAAAACGAAAAAAAGCAAATTATAAAATATAAATTTTTTGATATCCCTTCTAATAAGTTTTGCAAACCTAAATTAGATATAACAGATAAATACATTACTATAACAGACTCTAGAGGTGACTTGTTCACAGCCTCTATACATGACTTCTTAGAGCATTTAAATATCAATTTAGGTTTATATAGTAATGTTGAGTACGTAGGATATACAAAAAATCCACACACGAGGCCAACAAATAGCTCACACGCAGGATTAAGTGATGTTCTATATAAAGTATCAAATGAAGATTTTGACACTTTAATATATTTTAACGTATTTAAAGTCACTACTAAAGCAGTAAATAATCAATCAATGGTAGATCTTGTCATCTCAAATGCCTTGACTGATGAATTAGATGTAGAATTAGAAGGTAAGTTAATAGAAAAATGCTTTATATTTTATTTTGATGCTTTAAGCCAAAATAGAAATAAAGATCAAGAGATGAAAGAATTAAAAAACAACTTAGATAAAATTTACGAAGAAAACAAAATAACGAGAGTAAATTTTATTTATGAATTTGAAGAACCAAATGAATATGGTATTTTTTCATCCTCACAAATATCACCAAGTTTGAATCATACTTTTAATGTTACAAAAGTTGGAGATGATGCTCAAATACGCACCGGTTTAGAGTCGTTTGAGACCTTCTAATAAAGTCGATATAACAAGTCATTAAAAGGACAAGTAATAATTGAATATTGCTCGTGTCTGGCTGATTTTGGCCTGCAATTTTTAGCCTCTTAATTACTTATTATACTCATCAAAGGAACCAACTTATGGAAATAAAAGATTTAGCTGGACTAAGTGAACCAATTACAAAATTAATTGATGTTTGTTCTAAGGGCTTAGGAAATATAAGCGAACCCTATTTAATTAAAAAAAGAGCTGAAGCAAAAGCATATGAGATAGAAACAATCACTAAAGCTTTACACACTCAAAAAGAAATTGGGTTACTACCACATACTGCATATTCAAATGGGGAACTGGAGATTATTACTGATCCCAATCAAAATACGTCTAACGATTTTGCACTCATTCAAAATGAGATTCTTGAAAGAAAATATTTTCAAGAAGTTAAGAAGCAAGGGAATATAAACAATACAATTAATTTTACTATGCATGAACTTGAAGATGAAACTGAAGTATCAAATGAAAGTGTTGATGAAGATTGGATTGCGAGATTTTTTAATACAATAGAAAATATTAGTAATGAACAAATGCAACAGTTATGGGCTAAAATTTTAGCAGGTGAAATCAAGCAACCAAACTCATATTCATTAAGAACTTTAGACTTGTTAAAAAACTTGTCTTTTAAAGAAGCAGAAATGTTTTCAAAAGTTGCTTCCTTCGCTATATCTGGAGCTGAAAAAATGTTTATATTATCTGACAATAAAATCTTAAAAGACAAATTAGATATTTCATTTTCAGATCTATTATTATTGCAAGATTTAGATTTAATACATTCAACACAACTAAACCTTGCATATGATGTTGTACCTAAAACAAAAGCACACATGGTATATGGAAATGAACTAATAGAAATTCAATTTAATGACAGTGCTCCAGCAATTAATTTACCTGTATATGTATTCACTATAATAGGCACAGAACTTTTAAAGTTAGTAGATATACCTAAAAATCTTGAATATATTAGTGAAATTGCAAAAGCCGTAAAAACACATAATAGCACTAAGGTGTTGTCTTGTCCTATTGAAAGTAAAACTAATTGTGAATACAATCCCGAGTTATTAAAAGAGGTTGTCTAATTGTATAACAAGTACTAGCAGTGAACGCATAGCGTCACTGAAGTCAAACGTTATAATACAAAGGCAAAGGATGAGTGGTACCGTCGGATTAACTTTATATTTTATACATGAACACTACATATTAGTGATCATCTCAATTATTTTAGTAAGTCCATTGCTTTATTTTTTTCGAGAGAAATTCATTTTAGAAGAGCCTACAAATGATGAAAAATAGTTATCTATTCAAAGTTTACAAGAAGGCTCTGCACACCAATATGACCTCTACTCGCGAATTTCATATTGGCGAGTTCAAACGTAACAAAATCAAAAAAACCAGGAAGCCATGAAAGAGATAGAAAAAATACTTCATCAAGACGAATCCATACAGGTCTCTGCGGAAATCTCCAAAACCTTCTATATAGACATTCTCTCCCTCTATGCTCTTGGTTTTTTGCTTCTTTTTATAAGTTACGAATTTGAGATAGGGGTGATCGGTATCGTCCTCGTCCTGCGAACCTTTTATGTGCATCTGCAGGAGATCAAAGAGAAGAGCTCTTATCATTGCGTTTTGACCCAAGAGCGTATTATCATACACAAGGGGCATAAAAAGCGTGAGATCTTTCCTGTTAAACTTGAAGAGATCAGGACGATCTATATCAAGCCGATCAATCAAAGATTGAAGAGTTTTATTGATGTGGGGACTCTGGAGGTATTGACGACGTCAGGAGGACGCTATGTCATCAACCATATCAAGAGTCCTTACGCTTATCACCGCGCTATCATCGGGGATATAGTCAGTTCGACGCATTATTCAAAGCGAAAGGACAAAGAAGAGTAAGAAAATCTTTTTTACTTTGGGGCTGATCACTTATTAGGTAAAAAAACCTCCTATCTTTCATCAATATTCATAAAAAATGTTACAATGAGTGAGCTAAATATCAGGTTTTTATAATGAAAACAACAAAACTTCTCCTTCAAATAGTTCTGTCTCTTTTCTTTGTATATGGCCTCCTAGGGTTTTTCGTACTTCCGGGCATCATTAAAGAACAGCTCGTAGTCAATCTTGAAAAAATCCTTGCACGCGAGACTGGACTCGACTCCGTCTCTTTTAATCCCTATACGTTCGAGCTGAATCTAAACCGGTTGATCGTATACGGACGTGCGGGTGAACGGGCCTTTGCGGGGGCAAAAGAGATCAAGGCCAATATTGATCCCTTAAGTTTGGTTCTAGGTCATTTCAAGGTCAAATTGATTGAGATCACGGCTCCTTTTATAACCATCCATAAGAATCAAGACTGCCGATTCAACTTTGCTGACCTGCTTATCATCGATGAGAGCAAGACGCCCGAAGATAAGAAGGCTGCCAAGACCCCGCTGCCCAAGATTCTGGTGAATAAATTTTCGGTTGTTCACGGAAAGGTAAACTATATCGATGAGTCTGGATCAGAGCTTTTTGAAGTATCCTTAAAGCCGATCGATTTCAGACTGCGCGATTTCTCAACGATGAAAAAATATGACAACCGTCTATCCCTGCATATAGAGATCGATGACGGCGCGTATATCGACTACAGAGGCAAAATCAACTCCCTTGATCCGCTTCGCTTGGAAGGCGGTCTGGAACTGCACTCGGGAAGACTTTATACGCAGTGGAAATATTTCAGGGACTCCCTGGGTTTCATCGTGGCCGACGGGGCGCTGGACGCCTCGCTGCACTACAGCGCTGACCTTTCAGCCGATCCCATGCAGATAAATATCAATCAATATAAACTTCAGATAGAGAGCTTGTATCTGCAAGATATGATGTCAAAAGAAGATGTATTGAAATTACCGCTGTTTACTGTGGAGGGTGATGCGAACATCACATCACGGCAGATACGTATTGAGAATATTCTTGTTGACGGATTTTCGCTTAAGGTAAGCAGGGATAAAAACGGCATGCTCAACTGGGTGAGCTATGTTCCTCCGTCTGAACCTGAAGAACGAAAGGAGGATAAACAAGAGAAGAGCCCATGGAAGGTAGATATTTCCAAGATCGATATCCGAACGGACAAGCTGATGTATGAAGAGAACTATGCGCAAGTACCTTATACGGCAGACGTAGAGCATCTTAGTTTTGGGATACAGGGTTTCCGTATGTATGAGGATAATGTCAAAGTTGAGCATTTTGACACCAATGTATCCGACTTCTCATTGAGGGATACGGCTTCATCGAAGGAGTGGATGGGCTTTAAAACATTTGCACTGAACGGCGAGCTGCGAAAAAGCGAGAAGATCAATATAGACATAGAGAAGATAGATGTGGACAGACTGGATGTCTATGCCTTGATGGACCAAAAAGGCGTACTCAACTTGAGCCGATTGACACCCAAGAG
Organism: uncultured Campylobacterales bacterium; assembly: GCA_964014335.1. Lineage (GTDB taxonomy): Bacteria > Campylobacterota > Campylobacteria > Campylobacterales > Sulfurimonadaceae. The sequence goes on from CAXGZT010000099.1 coordinate 5,952, forward strand.
CAAGACAAAAAAAGAGAAAAGGCAAGAGGCCGAACCCCTTGCCGTGCAGTGGAAGATAAAAGGCTTCAGGCTCAGTGATTCAAAACTTGATTTTAAAGATAGGTTAAATGCCGCAGAGGGGCTGATCCAGCTTGATCAGATCAACTTGGAACTTGATGACCTGAGTTCGGCAAAAGAGAGTTGGGCAAAGAGCAGCTTGTCGCTTCGTATGAACAAGACAGGATTGATACGTTCACGGAGTGAGATCCGCCATACGCCGTTGAAGGTGAAGAGCGATTTCACATTGAAAGAGCTGGACCTTGTGACATTTCAGCCTTATGCCGACAAGCGTGCCAAGATGGATATAAACAGCGGAAGGCTTGATCTGGACTTTAAAGCTGAACTAAACGAAGAGTCGGCCGAAATCCTTGCCAATACGCGCATAAGTGGTCTGAATCTTTCAGAACGTCGTGAAGGTAAGACATTCTTTGCCTTTTCAAAGCTCTTGGTCAAGAATATAGATTTCTCCTTAAAACCCGACCGGATGAAGATCGCAGAGGTAAATATATATGAACCTTATGCAAGAGTGAAGATCGGCGCCGATAAGACGACAAACCTTGATGGGCTTGTGATCGCCGACTCGGGTTCAAGCAAAGAAGAGAGCTCTTCTCAAAAGCCTTTTGCTGTATTTATCGGCAAGGTGAACTTCAAAGACGGAAAAGGGGAGTTTTCGGACCTCTCGCTGCCGCTGCCTTTCAAGACGGATATCCATGACCTCAACGGCAATATGCTGGGACTCGGGACCCTCTCGGATGTCAAGACTGCCGTGGATATGGACGGGGTGGTCGATGAGTATGGTCTGGCAAAGATAAAGGGAGGGTTTCTTTCGGCCGATCCAAAGATGTTTACGGACATAGAGCTAATGTTCCAAAACATCGATATGACAAACCTGTCACCCTATACGGGCAAGTTTATCGGGTACAAGCTTAAAGATGGAAAGATGAATGTCGAGCTTGACTATAAGATAAACAGGTCGGAGATGCAGGGCGGTAACAGGGTCGTTCTGAAGAGCTTGAGACTTGGAGAGGAAGTGGAAAGCGAAGATGCGATCTCCGCTCCGGTGGGACTCGCTATCGCCTTGCTAAAAGACAGCGATGGGGTGATCGATCTTGATGTTCCGGTAAAAGGAAACGTAGACGAGCCCGAGTTCGCCATAGGGCATCTGGTCTGGACAGCGTTTAAGAACCTGATAGTGGGTGTGGCAACGGCACCGTTTAAATTCTTGGGAGAGATGCTGGGTATCAGTGCGGATGAGCTTGAGAACATCGCATTTGAGTCGGGAAAATCCAAACTCCTGCCGCCCGAGCGCGAAACGCTTGACAAGCTTTCCGAAGCATTGTTGTCCAAAGAGATGCTGATCGTAAAAGTCGCAGGTTCATATGACGATTCGCATGATCTCATGGCGATGAAAACAGCCAAACTCTATCAAGAAGCGCTTCGCAAGCTTGACGACAACAGGACGGACCTTTCGCTCATGGACAGAGAGGACCTTGATGACCTTCTCAAAGAGATGTATACAGGATATTTCGGTGAAGAGAGCCTTGAACGCAAAGAGGAGAGGGTCAAAGAGCTGGACATCGACTCAGAGGCCATGCAGTCGGAACTGCGTGCCCGGATAAAATATGCGCTTATCCAGCGGCAAGACGTCTCCGCCGAGGATCTTTCTCGTCTGGCACAGAAACGTGCCCAGGCGATTATCTCCTACCTGGCGAACAAAGGCATAGAGATGGACCGCCTAGAGCTGATGCCCAGTGTTAAAGCCGAATCCTTGGAGGGGAAAGAGAGATACATACCGACCAAGCTGGAACTGGGTGCGAGATGACTTCTCGACAAGCCTCAGCTCAGTGCGATTGTGATAGAATGCACTTATGAAAAATAGACGTAACGACTACATTGAAATTGCCAAAGAGACTCTTCAGACCGAAGCGGATGCCCTGCTGAATGCAAAGGCGCATATTTTTGACGAGATCAACGAAGCGGTAGAGTGCATAATGCAGCGCCATGGCAAGCTGATTATCACGGGCGTGGGGAAGTCTGGGCTTGTCGGTGCAAAGATAGCGGCCACCTTCGCCTCCACGGGAACACCCAGTTTCTTTTTGCACCCTACCGAGGGGCTTCACGGGGACCTGGGCATGATCGGTCCGGATGACGTTGTCCTTGCAATCTCCTATAGCGGCGAAAGCGGTGAACTGAGTGCTATTTTGCCTCATATCAAGCGTTTTGACATTCCTTTGATCGGGATGACACGGCATAAGGAGTCGACGCTGGGCAAGTTCTCGGATATTGTTATATCGATCGAGATCGCGAAAGAGGCCTGCCCGCTGGGGATCGCCCCGACTACCTCTACGACGCTGACCCTTGCCCTGGGCGATGCCCTGGCCATCTGCCTGATGCACGCGAGGAACTTCAAAAAAGAGGACTTCGCCTCTTTTCATCCGGGCGGTTCCTTGGGACGTCAGCTCTTTGTCAAGGTTTCTGACCTTATGCGCAGGGATGAGCTTCCTTTGGTGAAGAGAGAGACCCCTGTGAAAGAGGCGATTTTGACCATCAGCGAGGGGCGCTTGGGTACGGCACTGCTGGTAGACGAGGAGAACAGGCTTGTTGGTCTGGTCTCGGACGGGGATATACGGCGTGCCCTGCTTCAAGAGGGGTTCTCACTCGAAGAGGAGATCTCGAACTATGCGACTCTGGACCCGATGACGATCAAAGACGAGAACATGCTTGCTTCGGATGCGCTTGTCCTGATCGAGAAGAAGAAGATCCAAGTGGTGGTCGTTACAGATGAGAACAACAGTGTCAAGGGTGTTTTGCATATCCATAAGCTGATAGAAGAAGGCATAAAACAATGATGAGACTAAATAAGTACATCGCCCATTACTCGACGTATTCGCGCCGGGAAGCGGACGCGGCCGTTTTAAAAGGCGCCGTAAAGGTTAACGGCAAGGTGGAAGAGAACCCCGCGACCCAGGTGGATGAGTACAATACGGATGTGTATGTTCACGGCAAAAAAGTATCGCCGAAAGATATTATCACTGTCA
>CAXGZT010000100.1:0-8945 GCA_964014335.1 uncultured Campylobacterales bacterium
GTGTATAAGAGACAGATATTAATTATATAGGACTACTTTTAAACTGCCTCAGGCTTCGTTCTTCTGCCCCTGATATCGCATGATAAAGATGAACAGGCTCAAAGAGAGGATCATGATCCCCACCCCCGAGATAAGATAAAAAGCATGTATCATCTGTGAATAATCACTCAAAGATATCTTAAACACGACCATCAGGGCTTCGATGGAAAGAGCTATGATGATCGAGGTCAAAAAGCGGGCCAACAAGCGGTTTTCCAGGTTGTTCTTGCGGCTGAGGCTCTTATAAAAGACTTCATGCTCCAAAATTGTCTTTGCCAGATCAAAGATGGCTAGCCCCAGGGTCAGTGCGATGATGGAACGGAAGAGTCCGGAGAGCAGTTCCTTGTCGTTTTCAGTGATCAGTGCCCAGACAATATAGACCGCATACATGATCAAAGCAATGGAAAATGCGGCTAACATAAAACCGAAAATCCCATAAAAATACCTTGCGAACTCGCTAAAGTACTTGTCCCCTTCTATAAGGGAGAGCTCTTTTAAAAGCCCGTACAGCTCAAAATCATAAACGACATACTCTTTTTCAAGCCGTACCGTCACGGTAATATAGGGCGTTCCGCTTCGGGAGTTGATATAGGAGTTGGAGATATAGATATTGTCTTCTCTGAACTGGACGCGTCCAAGAAGATGGGATTTATCTACGCCGATATAACTGCTGTCGGGTCCCTCTTCCGTGTACATAGGAGTAGACTGTTTATATTTTTCACTGATCTTATAGGTGGCTTTAAGGGCGGGAAAAAGGGTGAAGAGGGATCTCTTTTTCATTATATCGTACTGATTGGAGTCTATACTCTCCATCATCGACGTCAATGAGCTTTCTATAAAAGCACGCTGTTTTTTATATATGGCTATGGTCTCTTTCATGCACTGCCTCGATTCAGATATCATCTCGGGGGTTCATTGCAGCCCCTTATATATTTCAAGCAAGGAAGTTTCTAACTATAACAGCTGACAACCAAAAAACAGATGCAAAAATAGGATTAATTGTAAATTATTATCTATGTAAATAGGGCTCCTCGTCGGTCGTGTATTGCCAAAGAGGAGTTTGGCCCTTTGTTTGAGGCTTTTATTGTTCTAGAGTGGGGCTTGGTTTGCCGTGGTAATATCCCTGCGAATAATCTATCTTGAGCTCATCCACAACCTCTTGTATCTCTTTGGTCGCTACAAATTCTGCAATCGTCTTGATATTGTTTTTCTTGGCAAACATCACCATTGTCTCGACGACGGAGCGCATATTGCGATCCTTATCGATCGTTTTTATCAATGAACCGTCAATTTTCAAGTAATCGGTACTAAGCCGGATGAGATACTCGAAATTTGAATATCCGGTGCCGAAGTCATCGATTGCGATCATCATGCCATGTTCTTTGGCTTCTCGGATAAAGGTTTCAACCGTATCAAAAGACTCAATGCCTTCTGACTCTACAAGTTCGATCACGACACGGTTCTGCACACCATACTGTTTCGCCAAATCGAAAATATACTCCCCGATATTGTGCATGATGATATCCTCGGCACTTAGGTTTACCGAAAACTCATACGGGCTTGTTTCAAACTGTTTGAATGCCTGTTCGACGACTATACGCGTCAATGTTTTATAGTGGCGCGTCTTTTTGGCGATATCCAGAAAGAAAAAAGGCGATATCTCCCTGCCGTCCTCTTCGACAAGCCTCATCAGGGTCTCATACTTTTCTATTTTGTGCGTTTTGTTGTTGTAGATGGGCTGATAAAGTGCCCTGATCCTGTCCTCTTCAATGGCGTTTTTAATTTTTTTAGTCCACTCCAGATTCTTCTTATACTCGATATCTGTCGATATCTCTTCGCTGTAAACGACAATGTCTTTATTGAGTTTTTTGGCATTTTTGTGCGCAATACCCGCATGGTTGACAAGGTGCTTCGAGGCACCTGAAATCCCGCAGGTCAGCCGCAAGGGAATCACATGCTCACCAATCACGACTTCAGAGTGGTTATAGCTGTCAAAGAACTCTTCCAAATTGGATATGAACTTCTCTTCACTTGAAGTATTCGACGAACAGACGACTGCAAACTCGTCTCCGCTGAGATGAAATACTTCCATACTCTCGTCTTGAAAAAACTTAAAGAGTATATCCCCAAGTTCGACGATAACTCTGTCCCCCACCTCATGTCCGTAAAAATCATTCACCTCTTTAAAGGAGTGAATATCGATAATCGCCATGAATGACTGCGGATGGTTTTGCAGGGTATCGAGCATTTTAAAACGGTTACCTAAGCTGGTTAGAGGATCGGTAAGAAAGGTTTTTTTGAGCTCTTCTTTAGAATTAACGAGATCCGTAACATCATCACGCAGGGCAACGTACTCAACGACTTTGTTCTTTCCGTTCTTGATCGGCACTATGGTGGTGTTCGCATAAAATGTTGTTCCGTCTTTTCGCTTGTTCTTAAGCAGACCGTGCCATATTTCTCCAGACTCGATCGTTCTCCAAAGAAGTTTAAAGGTCTGTTTGGAAGTATTCGGGTGCCTCAGGATATTGTGAGGCCGTCCAATCAGCTCTTCTTCCGTATAACCGGTCACATCACAAAACGCCTGGTTCACGAAGGTAACAGTACCGTTAAGATCGCTCTTGGAGACAATGCTTCCTGCATTTGTGGCCTTAACATACTCCTCGGTGGTCTTGGATGCTCTTTGTACTTTGACAAACTCCCGCATGAGGGTTTTGAGAAGACGGTTAATCATCTTGCCGATGGAACCTATTTCATCTTCGCGATCAATCTTTACTTTAAGCTGGCTAAGTTGCAGAAGGTTTTGCATATCAAAAAGGCTGTCCTTAATGCTCTCCATCGCATCATTCAGATCCTTGATGGGTTTTTTAACACCGTAATGCAGCACCATAAGTAACAACAGAAGGATCACGAAATCGACACCGACCATAATCCATATCTGAGAGAGCAGACTCGCTTTGGCCTGATCGACCATCACATTGACCCTGCTCTGCGGCAGTGCGATTAAAACGCTTCCGACTTCTTTATTGAGAACATCAAACAGAGGAATAGCAGTTACAAAGTAGCCCTTCCTGACGAAGAAATCGCTTTCGTATATTTTGGCCGAGTCTAAATCGCTTAATGCCGAAAAAAGTTCTTGATTCGTATTGAACGTCTTCTGTGAAAGAAACATATCTCCTATCATAGGCGTTTTATCATCAAATCTTTTGAAACGATCCGATGTGTAGGTCAAAAAGAGGAGGCTAAAATCGTTGTCTTTTTTTGCATTCAGTACCACAGAATTAAACCCCTGAATGAACTCCACGCTTCCAAGATACTCTTTCCCTTCAAGTATCGGTGCCACCCCTCGTATTAACATTCCTGCCCGTCCCGGCTCGATGACTGAGATCGGATGACGATGGGACTTGACATGATTTAATGAGTCGCGAAAACTTGAGAGGTCATCGCCGAATTTAGTCGGCTTCCAGTGACGTACAAAACTTTTCACATCTTTGTCATGGATATGGATCTTGATATTTTTATAGTTGGTATTTTGTGCGAACTGGGTTGAAAGCTGATTCAGATATTTAAATATCATCTCCCGGTCACTCTGCTTGAGTGCCTGCTGAACTGATCTATTTAGCGAAAGATTGATTGCATTTGTCAGACCGATCTGTTTCTTTTCTTCCAGACCTTCTTCAACATAGAATTTCATCTGCTTTATCATATCGGCTCTGGATTTCTGCTCAATATCATGCAGTTCCAGATAGGCATTAAAAATAACGATACCTAGACCGATAAAAATCGTAAAAACAATAGGAAGATGGATTTTATATCCTATGGAAAGGTTTTTTAGGTACTTATACATGACGACTTCCTATAATTTTTTCCCATCAATCAACAACCGCCTCTCATATTCTCGCTTCTTATTCGCCGCCAAACACATTGACAGCCCAAATAAAAGCGGCAGTCTCGTGCAGTACAGTTTAATAGACTTTAAGGACAAAACAGTTGACCCTTTTACCCTGGGCAAAGCCGTTTTGAAAATAATATACTCTTATATTATTATGTCTCACCATATATTAATCTTAATACGCGTAGATTGTTTGTAGTTTTCTAAACCTTAGTAGATAAAAGTTCTTTATTAAACTTTTTTAAGCTCATCTCTCTTGCATGACGACACTAAAGATCACTGTGATTATAGCTGCTTCGGACTTTTCTATAATAATACTCATACCGGGGGAAGGTAAAGCTGATGAAAATACAAAAAGAGAATAAAGGGTTTCCTTCTTTCTTAAAACGTAAGAGAACTGTGCTATAGTTATTGCATGACTAAAAGTGCACTATCGGCCGAGATTTTTTTTCTTTTCTTCTGCCCACCTCTGCTTGTTGTTTCGGGGCTGCTGCCAAAAGAAGCCATGATGCTTATATTATGGGCTGTATCTCTCTATGCCTATCTACTCCTGCGCCGGACCGATATCAAACTCTTTGCTATCGACTTTGAACGACAAGCCTTCTATGCCGTGCTTAAGAGGTTCCTTCTCATCACTTTGGCGATAACGGTTTTCATACTGCTGTATGAACCGGAAACCTTTTTTAACATGGTCAGATCAAGGCCCCTGCTCTGGCTCCAGGTCATGCTTCTGTATCCTTTTATATCCGCCTATGTACAAGAGATCCTTTTTCGAAGCTTCTTCTTTTACCGATACAGAAAGCTCTTCGGAAAGAGCCTTGTTTTTGTTTTGGTCAACGCCCTGCTCTTCTCTTATGTTCACATCATCTTTGAAAACTGGATCGCGGTCGTTTTTACCTTTTTCGGGGGGCTGCTTTTTGCACACACTTACCTTAAAACCCGTTCAACCATGCTCACCGCCATTGAACACTCTCTTTACGGAAACCTCTTGTATACCCTTGGTCTCGGGCACTATTTTTACAACGGCACAAGCTTCTAAGACCAGATGACAACGCTTTGATAACAAACTTCGCCCCGATGGGTGATGTCAGTACTTCTTTAATTTGCTATGATAATAGAAACAACATAAGGAGAATCAGATGAAAACTGGTCTATTAATAATTATATTCTTATCAGGAATTTTGTTTGCCCAAAATGGCGGAACTATCTCTCCCGGAGTTCAAAAAAGCGGGATTGTCTCCCCGGAAGTTCATATGGGTGGTTTAAATGCTGGCCAGGGCTGGAGCAACGGCGGAAATATCGGTGTCGGCAGTGAAAATTCCCAGGGTGAACTGCAGGATCCGGGAAAAGGCTGGAGTACTCAAGAGGGCATTGAAAAAGGCAATGAGGATGCCGAAGAGAAAAACAAAGAGCAATAATGAGACTTGCTCTTCCGTTTTAGAAGGAGAAAGCCCTTCTTCTTCGGAGGAAAACATCATGGCTGTTTTGCATCTTGGACATTTGTGATATACTCATAAAAAAACAGGGGCTTGCTCATGGGTTTACGCCTGAGTGCGGTCCTGCTGATGGCTGTCTTCATCTTTTCAGCTTTTAAGGAGATCCATGCAGGTTGAGTGGGATCAGATTGTCACTTATTATCTTCTTTATTCATTAGGCGGTCTGGCCATTCTTCTTACACTCTTGCACATGCTTTACAGAAGACGTTCACCCACTTCTATCATCGCATGGCTTCTGATCATGGTCATTGCGCCCTACTTTTTCGTGTTCTTCTATTTTTTATTCGGTGTTCGAAAACGTTCCTTGGAAAAAGAGAAGTCCTCCCTGGCTATCTCGGAAAAAAAGGGTGAGCATCCCTCTGCCCACCCTATCGACAGACTACTGCGCAGTAACGGTATCCCCTCTTCAAGCAGTGATAATACCCTTCGACTCTACACGGATGGAGTAGAGGCATACGAGACGCTTTATGATGCCTTAGACAAAGCAGAGCACTCTATCTCTTTGAGTACCTATGTTTTAAAATACGACACGGTCACGAAAGCACTCTTTGAGCTCCTCATTAAAAAGTCCCTCTCCGGTGTGAAGGTTCGTATCCTTACCGATGCGGTTGGATCGATCGAGGTCTATTTGCGGCAGCTGCCGCTAAAAAGGCTTAAGGATGCCGGAGTAACGGTGAGTTTTTTTATGCCCCTCTTCGGTTTTCCCTTTCACAACCGCTTTAACCTGCGTTACCATAGAAAGATCTACCTTATTGACGATGCCCTTCTCTTTAGCGGCGGGATGAACCTTTCAAAAGAGTATATGGGCCCAAGCCATACAAAAAAACGCTGGGTAGATCTCCTCTATCGCTGTGAAGGCTCCATAGTCAGCTATTATATAGATATCTTCGAGTCCGACTGGGCGTTTACTCAGCAGCTTACACCGAAAAAAACTTTCACGGCCCCCTCCTCTAAAAAGGGGGAGTGCAAGCTTCAGGTCATCCCTTCCGGGCCGGATGTGAGAAACGATGCTCTGCTTGAGGCGATAATCTACGGAATACATCAGGCAAGCCGAAGAGTCTGGATCGTCACCCCCTACTTCCTTCCTAACGAACCTATACTCCAGGCACTACGCATTGCACATCACAGAGGGGTGGATGTCAAACTCATTACGCCCAAGGAGTCCGACCATCTTTTTGCCGATTTTGGGCGAAGCAGTTACACGCGTGAACTTCATGATTCAAATATAGACGTAGCGCTTTACGAAGGGCCCATGCTGCATGCAAAGGCTATCTTGTTTGATGATGACGCGGCGATGCTGGGCTCCGTAAATCTTGACAATCGCAGTCTTTTGCTTAACTATGAAGTCGTGACGATAGCCTACTCCAAAGAGCAGATCGATGCTATGCTTCAATGGATGAACGGGCTTTTGCAACGCTCGACATCTCGTATTGAACCTGCCGGCAAGTTCCGTCGTATCTTCGAGAACCTGATGCGTGTTTTCGCATCGCAGTTATAACATGCTTACACCGTCGCAGAACCCCTACTCTTATCAGCATCAGGAAAAAGCGATAGGCCGGACATTCTCCCTGCTTTGCTGGAATATACACAAAGAGAACATGGATCCCCATTTCCATCCAAAACTGCATAAACTGCTCCTTGGCCATCCCAGTGATTTCCTGCTGTTTCAAGAGTACAAGATGCCCAAGCATCAGCCGCATGACTTAAAGGCTTTCTCCTACGCCATGGCTGCAAACATTGAGACGAGGCATCATATATACGGCCTGCTTACCGCTTCAATGTCTAGTTTTGATGCCAGAAAGACGGCCCTTACCCACCAGAAAGAGTTCTTTATCAGTACGCGAAAAAGCATCTTGCTTACCTCTCACACCTTTTCCGACGGCGAGATACTGCATATGGTGAATATGCACGGTATCAACTTTGTCTCTTCAAAGGTCTTTAGCAAGGAGCTTGAAAAGACGGAAGCCCTGCTTAAAGAGTACTCGGGAGCACTGATACTCAGCGGTGATTTTAACAACTGGAACAAAAAACGCATAAAAGCGCTCGAAGAGTTTCAAGAAACGCTCTCTTTGCAAAGAGCTGTTATAGAGGAAGAGCATCATATAAAACAGGTCTTCTCCAAGCCTATCGATCATATCTTTTACCGGGGTTTGAAACTGGTGCATGCCAAAGCCATCGATACCAAAAAAGTTTCCGACCACAATCCCATCTATGCCATTTTTGAGAAGCTTTAAGCCGAAGCCTTTAACACAAAAACAAATATTGACTCTTTAAAATTCGCCCTTGCCCACTCTATAAAACCTTTCCGTTCCTTGTTAGCTTTAATGAGATCATAACGCAGCTTTCTTTTTGAAAATCTATTTTTCACTTGACCTCGCTCTTTTCAGCTTCTGATTTTTTACGGACCTTATGCATTCTGAACTTTTTGCATTTTTCGCAATACTGTAATTGTGTGGGTTCGCCTACTCCGTGCCTGATCCCGCCATGATTCCAATAATCACTTTTCTCACCGCAGGTATTGCATACCATCAACCATGCCTCTGTTTTTCTTTTAAGTGACTCATACATCTCTTTGGAAAGCAGTCTATAAAGAAACGGGTGTTTGATCTCCGGGTTCATAAACTTGGGGGCGCCAATTATTATTATCAGCCCGATAAAGACAGAGAGCGAAGCAAATACCATAGCCCATGTCAAATGCCTAAGATAGACAAAGAGAAGGGCAATGATCATCAATATACCCAAGGTAATAAGACCATTTCCCACATGATCGGCCAAGCCTCTGATATCAAACTTTTTCCTCTCTTCAAGATCAGCTTTTTCGTATGCGCTTATATACTCAAAACGGTCGTAGACGCTTATTAAAACTCCAAAAAATATCAATAAAGCACTTATACACAGAACGAAGATCAGAGAAAGAGAGAGCAGAGACATTATTTATCCTTTTGCTTATTGTACATGAGATAGTTAAAAACATATTGAACTATATTTAAGGCTCTCTTTGCGGAAGTCTTTATCCCCTATCTTTATATGAGTCCGTTAAACAAAGGAGATTACAATGTTTTTAAGAGGAGTTTGCAAAATGAAAAACATGATACTTAAATCATTTCTTATCAGCCTAGCCTTTGCTACAACACCCTATGCCGATATGAAAAAAGCAGTTTTGAAGCCTATCTTGCCAGCTTTGACTACGAAGAGCGTACCGAGATGAAGATCAGCAGCGTTGAGCTTTCTTTGATGCTCGAAGAAGGTACAGCCTAACTTATCGACATCCGCTTCAAGGAAGAGTATGAGGCATGGCATATGAAACCTGCCGTCAACATCCCCCTCAACGAACTTCCAAAACGGCTGAACGAACTCAGTAAAGACAAACTGATCGTCACCGCCTGCCCCCATAAGGACAGGGCAATAATGGCACGGGTTTTTTAAGGCTGCAAGGCATCAAACTCGCTATCTCACGGACGGCTTAATAGGGCTTAGTATTGGCGCGGAGATAGCGCGAAAGAGTTTATACAAGAGTATAA
>CAXGZT010000101.1:0-8845 GCA_964014335.1 uncultured Campylobacterales bacterium
GAGATCAATGTGGGTCTCGTGGGCTCGGAGATGTGTATAAGAGACAGGATATCGACACTCTCGCTGACACATTCACTTTGACCTTCAAGAAGCCAGTCCCCGTTTTCAAAATGCAGTTTGTCTATTTTCATAATACTCCTTACTCTTTTTTTGAGGCAATAACAGCCTCTATCTTTTCAAAGAGTTCGTTGATATTGACAGGTTTTTTGACATAACTCTTGACCCCGGCCTCCTTGGCTTTCTCAAGATAGCCTTGTTCATTGAATGCCGTGGTAAGGATGATCTTTGCATCAGGGTTAACTGATAATATCTCTTTAGACATACTAATTCCGTCCATCACGGGCATCTGTATATCTGAAATAATTAGATCCGGATGATGTTTCAAAAACATCTCTAAACCTTCTGCACCATTTGATGCAACATAAATATGGTTAAAATCAAGTTCAAGTATCTCTACCATATCTTCACGTATAGTTTGCTCATCTTCGACATATAAAACTATTACATCATTATTCATTTTTTTTCTTTAGGTTGAATTGGTAATATTATTTTAAAGGAAGCGCCTGAGAGAGTGTTGTGAACTTCTATGTGACCATCCATGTGTTCTTCGATGATAGTCTTTGACATATACAGTCCTATACCCGTCCCATTGTCTTTCTCTTTTGTAGTAAAGTAGGGTTCGAATATCTTTTCAATGATTTCATGTTCAATTCCGCCGGCATTATCATCGATGATGATGAGAGCAGTGTTGTTCTTTTGTTCAATAGTGATAGAGATCTGCGGCTGGTCTGTCTTGTTATATACAAGAGCATCCATCGCATTTGTAATAATATTTAAGATGACCTGGGAAAGTTCATTTTTGAGACACAGCAGCGAGATGTCATCGGAGTAATGAGCTTTAAATGTGATGTTTTTATTGCGCAGGGTTGATTCAATGATGTCATAGGCCTGCTGTACAATATCAGACAGTTTACACAAGTGCATTGCCTTGTCATCTTTGAAAAAGTCTCTGAAATCATCAATTGTTTTTGACATCTGAGAGATGACACGCATTGCTTTTTCAGTAGACCTGTCCATCAACTCTTCATTTAGTTTGTTTTTATGGTAGGTTTTGTTTAACTTCTGAAACATCAGTCCCAAGGAGTTGAGGGGTTGTCGCCATTGATGGCCGATATGACCTATCATCTCGCCCATGGACGCCATCTTGGACTGCTGTATCAACAGTTTGTTCTTCTCCCAGTTTTTCTGGGCTTCTACATTAACACGCTTTTTTAAGATAGACTCTTTTTTCTGAAGCAAAGAGACATCAAACCCTATGACAAGTATCTCTTTTATTGTTTCATCGCTCTCTTTTAAGGGGGTAAAGGTAAGGCGCAGACTGACAAGGTCAAAGCTCTCGCTGCTTAACTTGAACACTCTTTGATAAGTATTTCCCTGCCGAAGTTCGTGCTGCAAGGCATCAAGGTGCTTTTTATCATCAGCGCTTACGTAATTATCAAAATGTGTTCCTTCATCTATATCGACACCCTTGGCTAAAAGATCGCATAAGGAGTGGTTGGCATATAATATATTGAGGTCTTGGTCGAGCTTGAAGAAGATAGCCGCCTTATCGATGGCATGGTTGTACATCGCAAAACGGGTTTCATGTACCTTTATCAGGCGCTGTTGTTTAAGCTCCTGCATCATCTTATCGACTTTCAGCAGAAACTCTTCGGCAGGATGGGGTTTTCTAAGGAAATCGCTGGCTCCGTTCTTGATAACCCGGGCTATTTTGTCCGGGTCGGATGTCCCGGAGAGGACCATGACGGGCATCAAAAGGTTTGACCTTTGGCTTCTGATGGCGCTTAAAAGCTGGTTTCCGTCCATAACAGGCATCTCCAGATCGATAATCGCTGCATCGACCTTGTGGTTCTTCAGCGTTTCCAGAGCCGCTTTCCCGTTGACGGCATCGACAACTTTGAAACCGCGCTTGGAAAGAAGGATGCGCAGGTGGTTACGCATAAAGTTGGAATCGTCCACGACCAGTATTGTCAGCGTATTGTTTGTTGAGATGCGCTCGATAAGTTGCACGATAGCCAGCTCCATATCGTCGAAATACCGCTCTTTGGTAATATAGTCGATTACGATACCGAAACTAAAGAGATGTTCCCTTCTCTCTCTGTCCCGATCGGATGTCATGACAATGACCCGGATCTTTTCATGGATCTGCAAAAAAGGCAGAAGTGTCTCGCCGTCGCCGTCAGGAAGAACAAGGTCAAGCAGGGCATAATCAAAACTGTGATCGAGCAGGATAGACTTTGCCTCGGCAATGTCAAAGGCCTGTGTGATACTGAAACCGCGCTGTTCGAGTGATGCCTTCAGACTGTTGTTGATAAATTTTGAATCGTCGATTATCAAGATGGACTGCATAATAAACCTTTATTCCTGTGTTGGATTCATGCTGAAAGCGGTTGAAATAGTAAAAACAGCACCCTTGTCGCTGTTCTTAACCATAAGCTTCCCGTTCATATTCTCTTCTATGATCATTTTGGACATATAAAGACCGATACCCGTGCCTTTACCCTCTTCTTTCGTCGTAAAATAGGGCTCAAAGATATGTTCGATGATATCTTCGGGTATTCCTCCTCCATTATCGCAGACCTGGACATTGACGGTGTTCTTCTGTATAAAAGAGCTAATCGTGATCTCGGGGTGCTTGACCTTGGAGAGTATAAGTACATCTTTTGCATTGTTGATAAGGTTGAGTATCACCTGGGTAAACTCGTTTTTATAGCCGTATATGTAGTTGCCTCCGTCCACATCGAGTACCAAAGAGATGTTTTGATTGTACAGTGCCGCGTCAATAAGTTCCAAGGTTTCGGTTATCGACTCTTTTATATCGAAGTACGCCTTCTCCTTGTTCGGCTTGAAAAAGTCCCTGAAATCATCGATGGTAGTCGACATCTGATTGATCAGAGAAGTCCCTTTGTTTATGCTCTCTTCGAGTTTTTCAGAGGTCAAAAGGCCGCGGTCAAAAAAGATCTGCTGTTTTTGCAGCAGCAGGCCCAAGGCATTAAGAGGCTGTCTCCATTGGTGGGCGATATTTCCTATCATCTCTCCCATCGAGGCCAGTTTGCTCTGCTGGGCCAGAATATGGTCTTTCTCTTTACTCTCTATGACCGCATCTCTGATGCGTTTTTCCAGGTTTTTGTTCAGAGTCAGCAGCTGAGCGGATTTTTTCTCCAGCGCGTGGTGAAGGTTTGCAACCTCTTTCTCGTGGGTAATATTGCGCCGGATAGAACTGTAGCCGGTAATCTTCCTGTTCTCGTCAAAAATCGGAGAGATCGTCGTCTCTACCCAGTATGAGGAGCCGTTTTTCGCAGAGTTTTTAAGTTCTCCGTGCCAGACTTTTCCGGCTTGAATCGTTTCCCATAGCTTTTTAAAAAGCTCTTTGGAGGTGTCGGGATGACGTACGATACTCTGAGGCTTTCCGATAAGCTCATCAACGCTGTAGCCGCTTATTTTGCTGAATGCCTTACTCGCATAGGTGATGATACCCTTAAGATCTGTATTGGATGCGATGACGTTTTCATCAAACTTCTTCAAAAGTTCGGTCAACTCCTTGTTTTCACGTTGGGTACTCTTCGTTTCAAGGAGTGTATTGATATCGAGTATGGTTCCTAGCATAGAGACCGGTTCGCCCTTATCATTGAAACGGACATATCCGGCCTCTCTTACCAGACGCCGTGTTCCGTCTTTTCGACGTACTTCATGGTCATATTCGTAAGGCTTCCTAGTGCTTATGGCCTCGTTGATCGCATTTTCAAGACCCTGGTGGTACTCATCCGGGATATAGGACTTGAAGGCGTCGTAGGTCGCCGTAAAGCTCTGGGGTTTTTCTCCGAAGATACGATAGACTTCATCCGACCAGACAAGTTCTCCGCTGAGCATATTCCACTCCCAGCTCCCCATATGGCCGATCTCTTGAGCAGACTCAAACCTTTTTGTGTTCTTCTCGTTCTCGAGTTCATGCAGTTTTTGTGCGGTAATGTCATAATAGGCCCCAAGAACACCGTAAACCTTCCCGTCATCGTCGATCAAGGGAACCTTTGAAGTTGAGACCCACTCCTTAAATCCGGTAGGCCTTGTCTGTTGCTCTTGGATATTTAACTTTGCTTCGGCCGTTGTGATGACTTCCCTGTCGTCATCTATATAGCCTTGGGCCTCTTCCTGCCAGGGCATATCGAAATCACTCATTCCGATGTGCTCAAAGTGTTCATCCTTGCCGATGTCTTGTGAAAAAAGCCTGTTGTATCCCAAATAGAGGCCCTCTGTATCTTTCCAGAAGATGCGCACGGGAACATTGTCGATAATCGTTTGTAAAAGTTTCTTGGACTGTATCAGTTCTGCAGAGAGATTTTTTTCGGTCGTAATATCACTGCAGATGCCGTCAATGCGCAGAGGTTTCGCGTTTTTATCAAAAAATGTTTTGGCACGTGTACGTATCCATCTCCATGAGCCATCCTTGTGTTGCATGCGGTATTCCGCAAGAAAGGTATCTGTTTTACCAAGCATATTGTTCTGAATAAGGGTCGTGACGGCTTCTTTATCATCCGGATGTATCCTCTGCATCCACAAGGAGTTGTTCCAGACGCAGTTTTCGTCTTCGCCCAAGATCTCTTTAAAACGCGGAGAAAGCTTGAAGCTGTTTTTCTGGATCTCCCAGTTCCATATGGCATCGTTTGAACCGACTAAGGCATATTTATAACGCTCCAGTTTTCTGTAGATAAGGCGAATGATAATCATCAGTGCGAGAGAGATAAACAGAGCGACCCATAACCATCTAAGGTCGATACTCTTTGTCTTTGCATAGTTGTACCACTTCTCAAGTATGCTATGATGATGCATGGCAGGTATAGCACGGACGGCTTTGTTTATGATGTCAAATAAAACCGGTTGATTCTTATCGACAAAGAGGGTTACCTGCATGAGAACGGATGTTTTTCCTGCAATTTTGATATTATCGAGTTCCATGTTGGCGATCATGTAACGGGCCAAAGCCATAGAGGCCAGCATCGCATCAAACTTCCCGCTGGAGACACCGATCAGACCCTCTTGGATGTTTTCTACCTCGACAAACTTCATCTGCGGATACTGCTCAAAGATATCAGCCGTATAACCGTAGTCTTTGATAATAGCGACCTGTTTGCCTTTGAGGGAATGGAGATTCTCCACGTAATGGGAACTGTAATCCATGACAATGACGATAGGGCTAATAAGATAGGGATCGATAGGTCTGAAGGTTTTATTGAGTATCTTATCAGCCTTGTCCCCAGAGACGACAGATACTCTGCCTTCTTTTGCGATCTTCAGTGACTCCGTCCAGTTTTTGGTGGGCTGGGGTAAAAAACGCAAGCCGGTAGTCTGTTCAATGATATCAAGATGTTCTGAAACGATACCGATATATTCCTCTTTTTCATCAAAGGCTTCAAAGGGAAGCCAGTTGGGATCGCCCGTAAAGAGGACCTCTTTGTTCTGCTTGATCCATCTCTTTTCGGTCTCATTTAAAGAGAGTTCATAGGAGAAGAGTATCGAAGAAAGAACCAGCAGTAATACAAAGTTTCTCATAATAAACCTCTAAAAGTCAAAAATGTCATCCAGCTCTTCTGCTTCTGTTTCATCCTGGACAAAGACGGCACGTATCATCTGTACATTGCTGCTGATTGAACTGTTGAGGAAATCTACCGAAGGCGCACCGCTGTAAAAGATCATCTCTTTCCACATGATGATGTCGTTGATAAAGGAGGTAAGCATATGCGATAGGTCGCTGCTCATAGACAAGAACGGTTCGCTGTACTCATCCAGAAGTGCCGAGAATGCACGCAATGACTCGGCGACCTCATAAGCATCTCCCGAGACACTCAGTATCGTTGTAAGCCGTTTGAGATACTCGTTCATCGTATCGATGTCCTCAATCTCCAGGGAGGACGATCCCATCATACTAATCTCCGTTTGAAGTTTTGAGACATAATGTTCAAACTCTTCCAGGGCATCAGGGTCGAGTATGTCATAGGTCTGAAGCGTCTCTTTGGGTATTTCGATATTCGGCACAGAGATCAGCGGTTCGGTTTCTTTAAGGTAGTCCTGAGCATGTAGGGACTCATCAGACGTGTCGTCTCTGGGCAGGGCAAAGCTAATGAAGTTATCCTTGAGCTCGTAAGAGGCCTGGGCACAGTATTTTTCTATTATCTTCTGTATCATCTCTGAAGAGAGGAGCTTCATATTGTCCATCGTAAAATAGAAAAAATGTTCGTCCTCTTCCAGGTAGATGTGACACTTGTACGATTTTTGAAGCTGATAGCTACTCAGGCGGAATAAAAAACGGACGAAATCACTCAGGTGGAGTATATGGTTTTGAAAGCCTAAACGTACGAGCATCGCTTCCCAGAATTGTGCCATCTCGTCATCATTGCTGATAAAAAACTTCATATGATAGCTGTAGACGTTGTGAGTAAAAGTATTGACGGCTCTGCTCTGATAGCCTATGGTGTTGCGTGAAAGTATCAGTCTGTTGTAATTGTTAAGTCGGCTGAGCATAATGGAGGAACTGAAAGGCTTCGAGATATAATCTTCTGCTCCGGCTTGTAGTATCTCCTGTTTGACCTCTTCATCATTTTCAGAAGAGATCACGACGATCATGACGGAAGGGTTCGCCTTCTTGATGATCTTGGTCGCCTCCAGCCCGTTCATGACCGGCATCATAATGTCCATAAAGGTCAGGTCTATCTGGTTTTGCGCGCAGGCGTCGACCGCCTCTTGACCGTTTTGGGCATGATAAACCTGACAGGTTACCTCGTTTTTACGGCTGTACTGTTTGATCAGTCTCTCCAGGATTTCCCTATTGTCGCTAAGGTCATCGACTATGAGTATATTCACGTTTTATCCTTCTCATTTTTAAATATCATACTAAATTCTGCCCCATTAGAAATGTTTCTGACCTGCATTCTTCCCTGCATGTTCTCTTCGACGATCATCTTGGACATGTACAGACCGATACCGGTCCCTTTTCCCTCTTCTTTTGTCGTATAATAGGGCTCAAAAACACGGTCTATGATTTTTTCGGGTATACCGCCGGCATTGTCGACGACCTTGACAATAACGGCGCCTTTTTTCTGCTTTGCACTTATCAATATCCTTCCTTCTGTAACCTGTTTTTCGATCAGGGCATCTCTGCTGTTGTTCAGCAGGTTTATGATCACCTGGGAAAACTCGTTTTTGAAACCGTAAATCATACATTCGGGTTCACCTATATTCACTTCTACATGTATATTGCTCTCTTTAAATCCGGCCTCTAAGAGTTTCATAACATCAAAAACCGTCTCTTTTAAAAGAAAGTACTCCTTCTGTTTGTCCGGTCTGAAGAAGTCCCTGAAGTCGTCGATGGTTTTGGACATGTTCTCAATGAAAAAAGTGGCTTTCACGACACTCTCTTTCAGTTTTTCCTCGTTTAGTTTTCCGCGCTGGGAGAGGATCTGCATCTTTTGAAGGATCAGACCCAGGGCATTGAGAGGCTGCCTCCACTGGTGGGCGATATTGCCTATCATCTCGCCCATGGAAGCCAGACGGTTCTGCTGAATAAGAAGTTTTGTCTGTTCCGTGCGCTCCTGGAGCGTCTGTTCGATCCGCTCTTCCATCGTGTGCCTATAGATGTTCATCTCCTTGGCCATAGTGTTGAAAGTCCGGACGACCTGGGAGAGTTCATCCTCCCTTTTGCTCTCAACGTAAACGTCGAAGTCCCCGTTTGAAAGTTTCTGCGTCGCTTTGTGTAAGGCGTTTAAACGTCTGAAGACGAGAAAATACATCAAAGAGGAGAAGACGGAGACCATGATGAAAACAGTAGCAAGGTTCATTCCTGCGCTCTTCAAAGCTATCTCCTTCGCCTCATTATATTCGGCCGACACATCAAATACCAGATGTATTATCCCTACGTTCCTCGAAAGGACCTCTCCTTGTTGGACAGGCAGGTCTATAGGGAAATAGCCGACAACATGGTTCATCTCTTCGTTATGCAGAACATGGGAGAATTGATCATGGATCACCCGGGATGCAAACTCGCTGTCCAGGATCTCTTTTTTGTTCGTGTACGATGATATGTGGCGGGAAAAGAGAAGCCTGTAGTACTGGTCGTATACCGCCACCTGGTTTAGGTTGTCCGCCATATAGGGGGCTGTCAGGCTGGCCAGTGTCTGTTCGACTATCCCTTCACGTTTTGCCTCGAGGGTAATACGGCTGGCCAGTCTGTTTCCGATGATTTTCGCGTAGGCGGATGACCTCTTTATCATTCTTTTATGCTCAAGGTTCATCTGGATAAGGGATTGAACAAGCATCAAGGCTATACCCGTGATAAAGAGAAGGATCGGAAACAGATATTTTAAACGCATATCTACTCCTCGATGCGCTTTAGGATACGCTCGTCCAGAAGGGGCCTGACGTCTATCTTCTTTTTCAGGCTTCCCTTCTCAAGCATAAGAGCCGAAAGGCGCTGCATCGGCTCGAGCAAGGTTCCGTTTGAACCGAGCATCTTCAGGTTCTGCTCTTTAGAGGGTATGATCAGGTCTTCATACCCCTTTTGAAACTCCTTTGCACTGGTGGCTTCATGCTGCGACATCGTATGCATGGCTTCTCTATAATGCTCATCGATATAGTTTAGGGCCCTGAACCATCCTCTACTCAAGGCTTCCAGCTCTTTTTGTTTTGTCTGGATAGTCGAGTCGTTCGTCACGAGTACGTCAACGATCTCGCCCGGGATCTGGGAACTGTCAAAAATAACGTGTGCACCGGCATTTAGGAGCAGGGACTTGGAAGG
>CAXGZT010000102.1:0-8807 GCA_964014335.1 uncultured Campylobacterales bacterium
GATAGGCAATAAGTGAAATCCCTAAAACGGCAATAAAAAGAGCAGAGGCCTTAAGCGCTTTTTTTAAAAAGTACCGCTTGCATTGATGACGAAGTTCTTCCAGGCGATTAGACATTAATCAACCCTGTATCGATAGCTGCCATGTTCAATAAACACTTCGAAGGCTCTTGATACCTTTTCAAGCCCATCTCCTGCGCCTCATGCAGCAGGGAAAACTCTGTGTATATCAATTTTTTCAAATAGCGGAAGTTTCCGTTCGACAAGGCGTATATCTTTTTGGCATGCTTCTGATGGAACTCCAATATAGACTTATCCTTGGAGAAGATCAGCTGCGTATCAATATAAACTGCCGACTCCTTTGCAGATAGTTTTCCCAGTTCGATCATCTTATGCGGTCTTGATTTAAAATGTGATTTTTCCAAGATCGCCTTTCCCTCTTCTTCATGCATGGCGCAGACAATCCAAAAAAGACGCGAGTCACTTAAAATACGGATGAACTCCAGGGTCTCATCATTAATAAGCTGGGCTTCATCCAACATGATCAAGGTTTTTTTGCTGCTATAAAGCCTTTGGACCTGCTCTTTTAAAGCTTCGACCTCTTCGCTAAGGGCTTCTTCCCCTTTATGTTGGATGAGACGAAGAAGGAAGGCTTTTGGACTGGATACGGGTGTTTCAAAGAGCAGAGGCTTATCTTCAAGCTCCTTATCTTTATAAAGGTGGTTCAAGAGATAACTTTTTCCGCTTCCGGGTTGGCCCAAAAGAAAGATCATCTGGCCTTTTTTTTCTTTCAAGAGTTTTTTTATGCCTGAAAGAGCCTGATAGGCAGACCTGACTTCAAAGTACGGGTTTTGTGTGCCTTCTTCAAACTGTGAAGCATATTCTAACCATTTGGACATCTACAGTTCCCCCATCTCTTCATTAAACTGGTCACCCTCGGTGCGCCTGATAACATCTTCTTCCTCGATAGTAGGCATACGATCCTCTTTTATGATCGTCGGAACAACAACGACAAAGAACTCTTTCTTAAGTCTCTTTGTCGTCGTGCTGTGAAAGAGTCGTCCAAGATAGGGAATGTCACCCAATACAGGGACCCTGTTGTCTACTTGAAACTTCTCTTTTTGGACCAGTCCGCCGATGAGAACCTTCGAGCCGTCTTTGACCTTTACGATAGAGGTCAGCTGTTTGACTTTCATATCCGGCGGAATAGAGCGTACACCTGTGGATGCCTCATCTCCCTCGATTTCCTCGATACTTCCGCTTGTCTCATCCAGTTCATTGATAATCCTGCTGTCTACAGGATTGATACGTAGAATGACATGTCCGTTATCTGTGATCTCGGGAATAATACTCAGCGAGAGTCCGACAAAGACAGAACCCAAAGCAAAGGTCGTCGAAGAAGCGGGTGTACCGATACCGGTAGTGCCGATCTGACCGCTTTCATACTTATAGTTGATCTGATCGCCAACATTAATCAAGGCAGGCTGGTTGTTCAGTGTCATCACCTTTGGCGAAGAGAGCACCTCGACATCTCCGTACTCCTGCAAAAAGTTCATCAGGCCTTCCATACTGAAATTAAAACCTGCACTGTAGAGATTGTCATGCGTCGTAATACCGTTATCCCGTATTACCGAAGCACCCGCTGTACCGCTCAAAGAGAGGTTGAACTTGCTCCAGTCAATCCCTATCTGCTGTCCCTGGGTAAAGGTGACTTCAAGAATACGCACCTCAAGCAGAAGCTGTTTATGCATTCTTTTTTGCAGTTCGCCGATATACTCTCCTACCCTTTTGAGTTGTTTGTACGATCCGCTTACCGTCACCAGGCCTGCATCTCTATTGATCATCGACCAAGAACCTACCTCGTTGGCGTCTCCGTCACGCTGAAGCATACCATCGACCTGTCCCTTAAGCTCATCCCAAAAAGTAAAATCCGCAATGGTCTTTGTCGAGGTAAAATCGCTGTTCTCGCCCTTTTGAATAGAGTTTAAGGAGCTATACTCTACCAGGTTTTGAGAAGAGTTCTCCTGTATGTTGCCGCTGCTTTGCTGAGTGCCCGTTATACTTAGAAGATCCTCATTGGCATTTGTCGAAGCCCCTACCGTCACGTCTCTGGCAGAATATGTCCTCATCTGCGTCACATTGATATAATCGATCTTATACGACTCTGTCTGGATATACGAGATCTTCAAACGCGAAAGCGACTCATCATAACTGTAAAAAAGATTATGTTCATTTAAAAGGAGTTGCAAAAGCTCATCCAGGGTAAAGTCCTTGATATAGAGCGTATCGAGCTCTTTGTCTAGTTTGGACCTTGTCAGTTTGTCTGCATATAGAAGCGTAATCTCACATGAAGAGGCTAGGTCCGAAAGTATATTTTTCAAGCGCATAGGCCTTTGCGGCGTTGATTCCAGGTTGAGAGTAAACAGCTTATTCTCACAGCTGCTCGCATGAAGGTTTAACCCCGTCAGAGAACAGATAAATATAATAAATACAATCAACTTTTTAATTTGATTCATTTATAATCCTTATCACGTATTGAAAACATAGTTTTTTTCTTTTGTAGATGCAATATTTTTATCTTCTTTCCCTGCTTTAAATAAACAGATTTCGAGTTAACTTTCACTATCTTCCCTTCCGGCAAGAGATCCCCGTTTTCGTACCATTTTCCGTTGATGAAAGCCCTCTCGTTCAAGACAGCACTTAAGACTAAGGGAGCCGGCTTATCTACGCGCCTCGTTACTCTCTTTTTTTTCAAAAGCGGAGCCGCACGTTTAAACGGGTCATATTGAGGGATCTTCAGTTCAGGTTTTCCCCCGTCTTCTAAAAGTTGATCTATGGTCTTATGGATCGGGGCCGCGTGCACAGTGTATATGGACAGGAGTATCAGTATCCACTTCATATACTGATCCCGTATCCCGTTATCGTGATAAAAAAGGAAGGAAAAGCACGTTTGTCTTTCAGATCAAAATGTACATTCTCTATCTCGATCAAAGCTTCCTGAGACTCGATAAAACGCATGAGCTTCAAGACGGAAGAAAAGTTTGCCGAACCTTCAATCCTGATCTTTCCGCGCTTTATGATCTGGGCCTTGTACTCTTCCTCCTCATCGTCCAAACTGATCTTATCGATATTGACATTCAAAACGACAGAGTGCTTTAAGATACGCTCCAGTATATCCGCCAGCCCTTTCGCATCAGAACTGAGATAATCCATTCCTTCCAGTTTTGTTCTTAGCGCATTCGCCTTATAAGACTCCTCCCTGTACTCTTGGGATAGAAGAAGGATTTTCTCCTGCTCTTTGGCGATCTTCTTTTCATATAGACTTATCCTGTTTTCGGCCAGCTTTTTTTCCAGAGTGATGACGCTCTCTTCCTTGGCTTCAGACTCGGCTTGAAGATCCACCCCAAAGAGATAATAGACAAGAGCCACAACCCCTATAAAAACAGAGGCATACAGCATCTGTCTGTTTTGCTTGCTCATCACCTCAAGCTGCAGGTCGATCTCGGCTAATTTACTGTGTAGGCTCATCGTAATACTTCAATCTTACTTTCGTAAATGTTTTCATCCAGATATATCTCACTCGTTTTTGCTTCCTTATACCCGGTCTGCATCCATTTTTTCATAAACTTGGCAATGCTTTCGCGTGAAGCATAATCGGCAATTACATGGATATTCATGCTCCTGCTTCCATTTTGATCAAGAGAGAGTGTCGACAGTTTATACCTGCCCAATATATCCAGGGCGTCATACATCATCTTTTGTCTCACATAACGTGTATTCGTTAAAGCAGGCAGGGTATCCAGAGTGATCCTGTAGACCTCGTTGTTATCCCGCACTGTCTGCAGGCTCTTCCGGCCTACTCTTGTTTCAGCCTGCAATCCCTTTAAGGTCTCGCCTAAGCTTTTTGTCTTTGCTTCCATCTGCTTGACGCTCGTCTGCAGTTTTGCGATCTTCTCTTCAAGCATAACTCCCTGCATGTAAAAATAGCCTGGATGAAGCAAGGCGACTAAGCCTGCTGCCGCCGTGACGCCGATAAGTTGGCCTGAGTGTCTTTTAAACCAGGGTTCTTGCCTCTCATAGGGAGAAAGGTTCAAAGGTTTTTTTATCAAACCGTTTGCACAAAGATAGATATACATCGCCTTCACAAACCTGTGCGTCTGCACTGCCTCACCCGTCTGACACTCCAGTGCTTTTATCTCCAGGTTTTCCATACCATAGGCTGCAAAAATCGTCTCTAGTCCCGTCAGGTTTGTGCCATTGAAATCTATAAATATCCTGTCTATAGCTTCTATACCGAAAAGACCGCGTTTATGGTTGATCGTATGAACGATCTTTTCAACCTGTTTAGAGAACAGAAGCTGTAGTTGTTCAAAGTAAGGGCGTTCTTCTTCAGCATAGTTTTCCGCAAGCAGCCCCGATCTGCTCAACATCGTTCTACATCGCGCAGAGTCTATCCCGACTTCTTTGGCAATCTGTTCTATAGAAAGCGTGCGCCTGTGCGCAATATATTCTCCCTTATGAAAGAGTACTCCGTAAGACTCTTTCTCTCCCAGATAATAGAAGAGGTCAGTTTTTTCTTCTACTTCTTGCTGGAGATAGTAAGAAGAATAGGTGATAAACGAGGGAACAATCCAGTCGATGACCTTGCTCTTTTTGGCCATTTCCCCGCAACATTCGTCTATCTCCTCATGCGAGGATGCAAAGGCTTCGACCAGAGTGCTGTTTTCAAACTCGAGGAGGTGGGCAAACGAGGCAATCTCATAGTCGGTCTCGGCATTCAAACCACCCTCTTCATGCATTTTGATCTCAGTCTGGATATGCCGTTCGGTTTCACTCAGGGAAGATAGAAATTTAAAGTTTCCGATTTGAAGTTTAGATAAAGGGATAGATGTGCCTGCCGGGTGTTTTTTGGCAGCGGAGAACTCGCAAGGAGTGAACTCTTTTCCGTCAAACAGCCACGCCTCACTCTCTTCAAGATAAACAATTGTTTTGGTCTTCAACTAAGGCTTCCTTTATCCGTTCTCGTCAATTACAAGGCATTATAGCAAAACCGGTCACAGGCAAGATGATTATCTGCTTTGTTTCACCATTATAACTGAGCGAAATCACTTTTTTCTCACTCAAAAGCGTTCCCCCTGTAAAATCACCGTTATGCGGCCGGCCTTTGGCATCGAAACAGAGTGTTCCATCGTCAAAGTCGTCCACATGCAGTTTGTAGGCTATATCTCCCTCCGTCGCACTCTCTTCAAGGGCTGCTTTCTCAAGCCTGATACACCCGTTAATATAATCAGCAGGAGCATTATTCGTACCAAAAACCCTATGTTCAAAGCCTATCCCCCTGTACTGAGCCTGTCTGATCTTTAACACTATATAGTTGAGATCACCGCTGAGATAGTCTGACTTGAAACTCGTGCTTGCCACGCCTGCGAGGATGCCGATGATCGCGATAACAAAGATAAGTTCAAGTAGGGTAAATGCTTTTTTCATGGTCTTTGCAGGGTCCTTCTTAAAATCCGTGAAGTGGTATTTCCGTCTACGGTGGCAAGGGCTTCGATCTCCATCAGCACCATGCCGTGTGTCTCCTCACTTTTGATACGTTCTTCTATCGCACAACTGCCAAACTCAGCTATTCCCTCTAGTAAATAATACTTTTTTACCTCAACATTAGCCGAATAGGTCACCCCTCTTTTCGTCACTGAGGGTAACTGAGGGGTTGTTGAAGGAGAGAAGTTAACCAAACAGTTGGTTTTAGGTGCTAAACTGATTTGCAGTAGGGTCATCTCCACGACACTGTTCAAATAGAGCTCCAGCTGCTCTCTGACATAGGTGTCCGAGGTGTGCTTGGCCGCAACTTTAGAATACTGCAAGACGACTACCATCAAGCCGCTGATAATCAAAATGATCATTATCGCCTGCCAGAGGCCGAACCCTCTTTTCATCAGGAGCTTCTTTTTTCCGGATAAATCATCTTTCTTCAAAACGCTGCCTTTTCAAAGAGAGTCCGATGCGTCCGCATAATTTTGTTTCTATCAAAACACGGCCTTTTGCTTGCTTACATGTACGCCGCAACTCCGTCCGCGAATATCTCTTTTCATATCGATACTCAAACGGATGATATCGTTTACCGCTTCCGCCGTAAACGCTGTCACATCCTGGGCAAGAATACTTGCGCTTCCAACCCCTCCATCCCCGCAAAAGTTTTCTCCCTTATAGGGCTGATAATCATAAAAAAGGAAGAGCGTGTTCTCGTCCACACTGTTGTTCAGGTCTGTGATACATGTCGAATTGAGATCGGTGTCGGCTCCCCTTGCTATGGCATAGGCTGTTTTAGAGAGATAATATTTTTCATATATGAAGTCAGGTTTTTTGGTAGTATCGGTAATCACGATCTTGTCGGCCGTCGACATATCAATATCAAAACTTAGATTGCTATCGGCACCGTGCCAGCCAAAGGCCCCGCTGCAAGCGCTTATCTCTTCTGAACCACTGTCAAAGGCACCCGCAAATATTAAATTAAGATCCGTATTGGCAGAAACGGTGCTATGCGGCGTGGAAAGCGTAAAACCTGCTTTCGAACTGGCATTCATATCTACAAAGCCGTCATAATCCCTAAGCAAAAGCTCATCGTCTGCCATTCCCAGCCATTCCAATATCGGCCGTGGTGTACTCAGTTCGCCAATGGGTTCGCACGTCCCCCCCGGCGTATAACCGATCACAGAGTTGGGAATGCGGTTGTACAGAAGTATACTGAGCTGATCGAGGACTATCTGCGACTGCAGTGAGAGGTCCGTCAAGGCCCTGGCTTGGGCGCTTCGTATATAGATCGCTTCGATGGCCTTAAAGGTGCCTCCCGCCAAGACCGCCATCACGACGAGAACAAAGATGATCTCCACAAGTGTAAACCCTTTTCTCATTACCAGGCCCGCTTATTGATCTGAATATGTCCGAGGTTAGCCGAATAATAGAAAAAGCTTGAACAGAGCTCTGTTTTTCCGCTTGAGCTCACACTGACCTTGACCTCTTTCAACTCATCGGTAGCTCCGGAAGGATTCAAGGCGCTATCTGCATAATTGACCTCTACGTCCAGGTTGTATTGTACGCGACCGCTGCTCGTAGAGGTGCTGTAAACGTCATAATCGTCTATATCTCCATACTCTGAACCCGTACTCCCAAAACCGGCCTTCGGCGTTGCGGAATCGCTGGAGTTCAAGCAGTTGCGTGAGCCCGTAAATCCCCCTGCCCGATAATCGGTACAGGTGTTTGCCGCAGTATCAAGTATCTTTCCCTGCGAAAGTACCGTATTCTCATCCCAGGGCAGGCGGATAATATTTCCCATTAAGGCTATAGCGGAAAAGAGTCCGTCCTCTTTAATCGACACCTCCATGGTCTTAGTCGTGACAAACATCAACTTGGGTACGGCCGTAAAGACAATGGCGATGATGACGATAGAGAAGATCAGTTCAACAAGGGTAAATGCATTTTTTTTCATCTAAACAGCTTTATCCCCTTTTTTAAATAATCACTCCTATTGACATCGGGAACAACCGTACCCGTAAAGTCCCCGCTCTCTATCATAAGAGCCGAACCGCTTGGCAGAAGAGAGAAGGTGAAACACGGATGCATGGTACAGTCGCTTCCCGCCCCGTCGTCATAGGCCGATCCGAATCCGCTTGGGACATACCAAAGCCACTTCTGCGTTTGAAGATGGATGGTTGCTTTAGAACGTGAGGCTGCCGTTATATTCAGCCCCTGTCGGCCCGTTGAAACAGGCAGATAGTCAAAACCGAACCCGCCCAGGGCATTATCGATCTGGGTATTGCTGGAGGCTATAGCCTGCACTATATCTCCCTCTTGATTGTCGGTATGCAGGTTGTTTCTATACCAGAACAGTGTCTTCTGATCCATCCCTTGGGTATAGATGCTGTTGGTATCATCAAACACCTCAAAATAACCGGAATTCGTGACAGGCAGGCTCGTTGTCACAACATCATCCAGATTCAACTGGGCATAATAGAATGTAAAGTTTCCGTCATTGAGGTCTATATTACTGTTGGTGACCTTTGCCGCGGCCAGGGAAGTGATCGTCGCTCCCAGGCCCGTCACTTTAAACGGTGACACCGGCACATCATAAGCACGATCGACATTGAATGCCAAGGAAGCTTCACCTATACCACCAACAAATTCCGATGCCCGTATCCGCATCGCCTGATCTATGTCTCCCAGAGTCGTTCCGCTTGGGAGCAGAACCCCTTTGCTTGCGGTATAGTTCATGTCGAGTGCAGGGTTTCCGTCAGATACCGTCATATCGAAAGCAAAGTCTACATCCTGTGCATAACAGCTTGAGTTGAAATCCCGTAAAACATTATGATTTTTATTATTCGCCTGGATGGTAACCGATGCGCTTAGGTTCATATCATTAACGTCGGCCATATAAAGCCAGGGCTTCGCCGTGGAAGAGTCTATCTGAGTCGCCGTGACATTAAGCTCATAAGGCAGTACGGAAATATTGATATCATGAGGGGCAATCAGGCGAAGTGCATCGGCGGTATCATCATTATCGATACGGGCAAATTCGCTACCGTTGTTTTCCGCAATACTGAGATTCAAGAAAAGAGCCATGCCCGTGAAGCTCGCATCGACATTGGATGCGGCACCGTCTGAAAAGGCAATTGAGTCCAGACTGAGAACCTCTCCGAAATTACACTCCGGACGCGTCTCATTATAATCGACGACAAAAGAGCTATCAGTGTCGGATTCATTATAGTCTGTCTCTTATACACATCTGACGCTGCCGACGAAAGTGTCGGTGT
>CAXGZT010000103.1:0-8774 GCA_964014335.1 uncultured Campylobacterales bacterium
TCTATGACCTTCAGCACGATACCGGAATATTTGACCTTTGCGAGGTAATGTGCCTCTTTTTTATCTTCTGCATGCAGACCGTGCGCTTCACGCTTTCCCCGATTAAGAACTGTAACTGAAAAATATTTCATGATTTCGCCACCCTTAAAATTTCATCAAATGTTGTAATGCCTTCGGCGGCCTTTAGAATCCCATTGGCAAACATGTTCTGGAAGCCTTCTTTGACGGCCTGATCAATAAGGTCTACTTTTGAAGCTTCTTTTGCAATCATACTGGAGAGCTCTTCGGAGATTGGCAAGACCTCACAAATCATCTCACGGCCCTGGTAACCTGTCCCGGAACATTCTCTACACCCCTTTCCCTCTTTGAAGGTCGGATGGTCCGGGATAAGATGTTTGTACTCATCTAAAAGGGTTTTCGGGATGTCGGCATCTTCTTTGCAATGTACACAGACCTTTCGTACAAGACGTTGTGCCTGAACGGCAACCAGCGCACCGCTGATAAGGTAGGGCTCGATTCCCATATCGGACATACGAGGGATAGCGCTTACCGCATCATTGGTATGCAGTGTGGAAATAACCAGGTGTCCGGTCAAAGCCGCTTTGATAGCGATCTCCAGGGTTTCATGATCGCGAATCTCCCCGATCATAATCTTATCAGGATCCTGACGAAGAATGGAACGAAGAGCATCGGCAAAGGAGAGTCCGACTTTCGGATTGACCTGTACTTGCTGA
This sequence comes from uncultured Campylobacterales bacterium, assembly GCA_964014335.1. Lineage (GTDB taxonomy): Bacteria > Campylobacterota > Campylobacteria > Campylobacterales > Sulfurimonadaceae. Next base: position 735 of record CAXGZT010000103.1, read on the forward strand.
ATAAGGTTCATTCTGTACTCAACAGGATCTTCAACGGTAATAACCTTTTCGCTCACACTTCTTAGCTCATTCAATGCACCATACAGGGTTGTTGTCTTACCCGAACCGGTAGGCCCGGTAACCAAGATAACACCGTAGGGGCTTTGAAGAGCCGTATGAAGTTTCTTATAGCTTACCGGGTCCATTCCCGCCTCTTCAAGCTGGACTAATGCCTTCGTTTTATCAAGCACACGCATTACAATAGACTCTCCATACAAGATAGGAAGGGTAGAGATACGGAAATCATACTCTTTATCAGCAACATTTGCAGAAAAACGTCCATCCTGGGGTTTTCGTTTTTCCGCGATATCCAAGTTGGCCAGAAGTTTAAGGCGGGAAGCTAAAGGCGGATAGATGTCTTTGTCAAAGATGAAGATTTCCGTTAAAGCACCGTCAATACGACCGCGGACAACACAGTTTTTTTCTGTAGGTTCGATATGAATATCACTCGAACGCGAGTTGATGGTCGTTTTCAGTACAACATCGATAAGTTGCAAGATGGAGGATGCCTCTTGCTGTTCTTCAGCGCTCCCTATAGAGTTGAGTTCATTGCGAATATTCGTGACAAGCTCTTTTACACTGTCTTTAAGTTCCATCCTAAGAAGATAGGCCTCAATCTGTTTAGTCGTAGCTACGGCGATACTCAGAGGTTTACGGGGATAGATTCTTTGCAGGGTCTCTTGGGCATTTACATCAAGAGGGTCGGAAAAAACAACGGTGACATTCAAGTCTGTTTGCGAGATCGGAATGGCAACGGCACGTTTTAGCTGGGAAAAAGGAGCTTTTTCGGCTAGGCGGTAATCCAAATCAACAGAATCCAGGTCGATAAACGGATAGTGCATGACTTCTGCCAGATGTTTCAAAACATCATGCTCGGGCAAAAATGAATATTGCTGGATGATAGCAAGTTCATATCTTCCTAGTCGTATCTGTTCGACAACAAAACGCTTGACAAAATTTACCGAAACGGCACCAACCCTTGTCAAGGTCTCAAGTAGCTCTTCTGGCTTGACACCTCTGGATGAGAGTCGCTCAATCTGTTGCGAAGAAATATGGTTCTTTTCTAAGAGGTCTTGCGTTACTCGATCCAAATGAACTGCTCCTACCAATATACATGCCTATGTGTCATTATTGTATCATAAAATTCTTCTATAACTATTCTTTTACTCTGCTTACTGTTTTCGATGTAGAGTTTATAGGATATCTTTTCATTATGACTGTCTCTAAAGGTATAATGACTGCGCTTACGATCATAATCAACTTTGGAATACAGTTCGTAAACGGTTGATAAGATATGGTCGGTTTTGGGAAGTTTTAACTCGGTCAGTTTGTAGCCATCAACTAAGGCATGAAACAAAAGCTTTTTTTGCATTAAAATAACTGAGAAATAAGCGGCATTGCTACGGGCCTCTTCTGAGTTTTTTAAGATTGAGATCGGTATAGCCAGACGATCAAGATGATCGGCCTTCAGGCATGAGAATGCATATAAAGAGACAAACTCCTCATCTCTTCTGTTCTTTCGAAATACTTTCAAGCCCTCTTGACAGGCTCTTTCGTACTCTTTGTCTTGATAAAGGTGATATAGGGATGTCTTGACGTCTGCCTGTGTTAAAGAGAGGCAAAAAAGAAAGAGGAAGAGGTGCCTCATCTGAAGTCTCCCGATTCTATCTTTCTAAGCAAGACCTCTGCAGGGGTTGATTTCGTCGTTTTTAGATATGACTTCAGTGTGACCGTCGCAAGTTCATGCTGGCCAAGTTTGACTAAGGATTTAGAAAATATGATCCAACTCTCATCAATATTTTTGTCAATCTCATTCGTCATCAGAGCATAATTGTAAGACTTTTGGTATTGCTCGAGCTCATAATAGCGTTTTGCGACAAAAAGGCTGAGAGCAGGATTTTTATTTTTTTTAAAACGACGGATGACATCTTTTAAGTCCGAGTCATTTTTATTTTTAGTGATCGTTAGTTTTTTTTGTCTCTTTTCTACAGGCATTTCTGCCTGAGGAGTTTCGACCTCTCCTATTGGTTCTGTTTCGGTCTCTTCAAGGGAAGAGAGTGCTGCTGTGTCTGGTGCCGTATATTGCTCTTCAAGATAGGGGTCTATGCCTTCTTCAATATTGTCCATAAAGCGCAAAGAAGGTTTCAGGCGCATGATGTTTTTTTGTCCTTCAGCCTGCTTTTGCGTATTTTGCGGTACTTCAAGCGGAGGCCGGGTCTTTTCTTTCTCAAGGGGTTTACTCTCTGTCTGGACTGCACTCTTCTCTATTTTGATCTGCTCCTTCGGCAGAACCGTCTCCACAGCCTTTTCATTTTTTTCCTTAGAGAGAGGAAGATAAACAATAAGTAAGACAACTACGATTATTGAGCCCAAAGCCGATAAGAGCAGAGGCAGATAACTTTTAATCTTGTATTTCAGCCAACGGCGTTCCAGGTCATGAACATTAAGCATTAATAAATCCCGTTTTGATGGCAGCCATCTCTATTAATTTATTGGAGATGTTACTGTAGTTTATTTTTGTCGGCTGGTTCTCTTCATACCAATCATACAAGGTGAATAGAGAGTCTAAAAGCTTGTTGGTATCTCTATAGTTCCCCGCCGTAATCTTATGAATGCATTTAATATTTTTATTGTCAAACATGTTAGCGACGTCGAAGCAGTTGTTTTTCATCAGTTTTTTTTGAATATAGATTTTCAATTCTGAAACCGAGGCATTGTGGAGTTCTAGACTTTCCCAAATACGTGTTTGAAAATGCTCTTTTGCGATGATGTCTTCTTTCTCTGTCTTATGCAGGGTAATAACAAACTTTATTTTTCTGGCATCGGAGATAAGACGAATCTTCTCCATTAAAGAGCTTGAATAGAGCTGGGCTTCATCCAGCAAGACGAGGGGTGTGTTCTCAAACTCATAATGCTCTGAGAGTTCGTTGAACTGTGTGAAGTTCAGCTCTTCGAAAGGGCGAACTCCGTAAATATCCCTTGCGAGTGATTTCAGAAACTCTCTTTCGTCGACTAAAGGAGTGTGATACATGATGACTTTTTGCTGCTCTTTAAGATCTTCATAGAGCTTGTTAAGCATCATGCTTTTACCTGTTCCGGGCTTACCATAGAGCAGAATCATTTTAAGGGGTTTTTTGACAGAATCTTTTAGTGACTGGTAAAGGGTTGAGACGCGGTCAAGCTGGACATACTCTTTCGCATCTACAACATCGAGGAAGACCTCTTTGGAATTGAGATAAAAGCTACTTCTCATTTACTCAGTTTCAAATTCAAGATCGTCTTTTGTCTTTTCAGCCTTACGTTCTTTTTGTTCAGCTTCCAGTTCTGCATTCTTGGCATCCAGTTCTGCCAGGTCTTCTTGGTTTTCTGAACGGATAAAGGCCTGAGAGTCCAGCTGCTCTTCGTTTAAGCCCGAATATCCAAGTTCGCTTAAGGAGATCGTCTGTTTACCCTCTTTGATGATATGCGGCTCGATAACGATAACAAGCTCTTCAATGCTGTTGAGCTTCTCTTCATATTTAAACAACCATCCAAGAAGAGGAATGTCGCCTAACAGAGGTATCTTGTTCTCGTTGATACTGTCACTTGAAGAAATTAACCCGCCCAGGATCACACGCTCACCGTCTTGAACAGTGACAACTGCTGATAGCTGACGGCGATTTAAATCTGGTGGCACAGCACGTGATTCACCATCTTCACTAGGCTGAATAGTTTGAATGGTTTCACTTAAAGAGGGGTTGATCTTCAAGGTGATACGGCCATCATCATCAATCTCTGGCGTGATATCAAGCAGGATACCTGCAAAGACAGAGTTCACCAGGTCACTTTGAAGTGTATTGGCGACACCGCCGCCAGAGCCTTGCTGGTTAGTCGTTTGTTGAATTGTATAAAAGAACTCACTGCCCACACTTATAAGCGCAGGCTGATTATTCAATGTCATGATCTTAGGGTTTGAAATGGATTTGACATTTCCTTGTGTTTTAAGGAATTTCACGACTTCGTTGATCTGTGCTGAACCTACGGCACTTATGAGGTGCCCGTCCAGTCCGCCGCCAGGAAATCTTGCCATCTCTGTGATTGCTGTATCTTCAAACTCAGTCACGTTCAATGTGTTCTTCACGTCAGCCGTAAGATTGAAGTTTTGCAGGGCGTAAAGCTGTGACCAGTCCACACCTGTCTCATGTCTGTTATCCAGTTGGACCCCCAGGAGTTTGACATCTATAAGAACTTGAGCCTTGGCTTTTCTCTGCACCTCTTTTAAATAGGATTCTAGTCTATTGATCTGCCTAGGCGTCGCCGAAACAGTGACTAAACCTGCCGTCTTGTTGATTATTGGCGCATCTGCGCTGTAGTTGTCTTCGGGACGGTTTAATATGGCTTGAAACTCCAGGTCAAGGTCGGCCCAGAAGGAGACTTCATCAATCGTTTCGATAGAGATGCCGCTTTCCGATTGGTTGCTGGTTCCCTGAGCCGCGCCGCTTGTACCCCCACCTGTACTGCCATCGCCTGCTGCAGCCTGTCCGGAGTTGCTGCTGAGGGTTACGTCTGTTGAACCAACACTTTTTCGTGTTGTGATGATGTAATCAATATCAAAAGTACGTGTCACAAGATAGGAGATATGTAAAACATTGTTTTCTAGCTTATAAAATAGGTTGTTCTCTTTTAATACGAGATCTAGAACTTCATCAACAGTAAGATTTTTTAGGTTTGTCTTGTTGAGCTCTTTTGACAAAAGCTTCTCGGCTTCAGGGTCCGTGACAATAACAGTAAAGGAACATTCATCACTCAGCTGGTCGATAAATTCACTAATCTGTGTTCCTTTTATAGATGAGATTGTAAAGAGTTGATAGGTACAATCTGCACTTAATGATGATGCCATAAGCGTTGCTGCTACCGCGCTGCTTAACAATGTCTTTTTTAATGGTTGTAGTATCTGTTGCATATTCTTCCCTATTTTGTTGAGATGTTGAGTTTTTTATTTTTTTGTGCAATAAAGAGCTTTATTTTTTTATTCTTTCTCTCAAGCACAACATGGCTGCTTTGAATCTGGGTCAACTTGTAGCCTCTAAAGACGTCATTCTCTTTAAGCCATTTCCCGTTTATCAGAGCAGAAGAGTTTAAAATGATCTGCAGTGTCAAAGGCTCTTTGCTCATATCCTTTCTAGTGGGTAGAGCATCTTTGGTGTCGGTTGAAGGCTCTTTTACGGCAGAACTCTTAGGCTCTTCCTTGCGCTCTTCTTTAATCACAATAAACGGACTTTTTAGTCTCGCGAGCGAGGCACTGCTGAGACCTCTTCTTTGGGGTTTGATCTCTTCGATTTTTTGATCCACCCAACTCGTATTACTCTGTACATTGATCAGGCTGGCCGCAAATGTACCCGGGGTTCCGGTATTAGGCTTGGTTTTTGTGTTGACTGCATTCTGATTTGTCTCGGCTTCAAGCAGGCTTGCCAAAAGGGTTAATAGTATTAGTTTCGTTTTCATTAGTATGTGATCCCCCAAACAGAGATTTGCAAGTCACTGTCAACTTGGTTGCTAGAGCTAAGGTTGAGGTCATGGACGTCGACAACCAAAAAGCTCTGTTCCAAAGAGTTGATAAACTTCATTGTTTTATGAAAGTTCCCCTTTGTTTTTATCTCTATATCAAGAACATGGCCAAAGGTGGTTTTGTCGTCAGAAAAGTCATTTGATAGATATTTGAGCTGCAGACCGTATTTTTTTGCATTTTCCGAAATCGAATCTATGAATTCACCCCAGGCCTGTTCATCATAATAGAGACTGGAAATCTGTTCGATCTTGTATTTGATATATTCGGACTGATCCTTTACCGTGACAAAGTCTTTCTTGTACTGCACGGTATCTGCTTTTAACTGAGAGATCTTGCTTTCAGGGTTCCACTTAAGAAAATTCTTGTCATCTGTTATCTTTGTCTCGATTTTTTTGGTCTGGGCAAGGGTCTTGTTGTAACCTTGCTCTGCACTGTCCCACAAGAAGAGATAGGATGCAGCGATAAGAGCAGCGGCAATCATCACATAGGTCATGTAGATCTCTCGCTGCTCTTTCTCAGCAAAAGATTTGTCGATATCTTCTAAAAAGTCTTCTAGATTCATTTTAGTACCACCTTTAGCTGACTAGAGTATATCTTTTTCTCTTCATCAAACTCAATTTTTTTAATTTCGAACCTATATTGGGAAGACTTTGTTTTCGTGTACCATTCAATTAGGTTTGTTATACGTTTGTCTTTGCTTGAGAGCAGATGCAGAGTAAAGCTTTTCTCTTTCGTTCCTGTATCTTCTGCATACGCTATTTCATCAAGCTTCACCTTGTATTTGTTAAGATCTTTTGTCAGGCTGGTGATACGTTTTGCCTTCATCGGGTAGTTGACCTTGATATCATGAATCTGCGTAAGCACAGATTTTTTATCGTCCAAGGCTTTGATCTCGTTTTGTACCAAGGTCTTGATCTTTTCCATCTCAGCCGTATGGTGCTTTATTTCACTTTCTCTGGTCAGTCGATTAATATGCAGTTCTTGGTATTCTGATTCCAAGACGGATTTTTTGATACCCTCTATGGCATCCAATGTCCAGTAAACCCCCGGGTATAGCATGGCCACAACTATGGCAGCGGCTACGGTTATTATGAGCTGTCCGCTGGCGCGCTTGACAAAGGCCGGCGGACGATGGAAACGGGTGAAGTTACATTCATACTTCTCTTCGACCGGAAGTTGTGCCGTAAGATGCATAAGAAGATGCATCTGATCGATATACCACTCCTCTGTCTCAAGCCCGTAATTAAAGTCAAAATCACTTGAATCCAGTCCCAAATAGGTCTGCGAGTACTCATCCATACCTATAATGGCACCTAACTCAGAACCGATATAGACCTTGTCGATACGTTCGAGCTCAAAGGCACGTTTTGAGTAGGTCATTACATCGTTGATATGTAAGAAGACTTCCCCAAAGAGCTTGATCAAGTATTGCTGGTTTTCACTTTCACTGCTTCTAAGCCCCTCTTCCGAGAGGAGTTTGGTGAACTCTCCAAGCCCGATCTGTTCACCTAAAAGCTCACAATATCTGTCATGCATCTGAGAAAATGAATATTTTAGCGATTTTGTATAAAGATACTCTCTGTCATCATAAAGGGTGAAAAAGGCATCATCATTTTGAAAATAGATGAAACAGTGTGTCCCGCTATCTTCAATAATCTCTTTTTTATAAAGTGTTCGCAATAAAAGAGGGGCAGGCGTAATCTGATCAATATATTTGATCTGCTCAATAGCTTCTGCATAGACTTCATCAATACTTAAGGGATCGACTACAAAGACATGATAGTTTTTGTTTCCCTCTTCTGCACTGTCCGCAGCCTCCACATAGCTAATCTGGTATTCGATCGCCATGTCAAGACCGAGCTCTTCATATATCTTGTTCTCGAGAGCATCTGCAATGTCTTCGTCAGGGATATTCTTGCTGATGCCAACCTGCGTCGTGATAAAGTCATGTGTTTTCAGAAAGGAGACTGAATACTGCTCTTTTTGATATTGAGGTTTGTCGGCAACTTTTATCTGTGTTGTAGTTCCTGTATAAAAAGTGTTGTTATAAGGATTTGTAGATATCGTGCTGGAGAAGGCCTGCTTCTGTTTCATTCTTAATTCCTAGCTACATAATTTAAAATCACCATTCCACAAAAGGCATCTTGTTTATAAAACTCAGCCCTGAACCTTTTTTTTTCACGATCTAATGAAAAATGTTTCAGTAGTGAAGACTTAGCAATTTTTATTCCCAGTTCATTTTTGTACCGAGGGTTTGTAAAACCGATTACGTTCAATCGATAACCCTGGGGCGCATTAAAGACTACATCGGACATAATTCTAACTTCTGAAGGTAAATGGATGGATTTTCTCTCTCCATCAAGGATTACCTCGAAAGGACCTTTACACTCCTCGGAAGGAAAAGGTCTGTCTCTTATACACATCTGACGCTGCCGACGAAAGTGTCGGTGTAG
>CAXGZT010000104.1:0-8714 GCA_964014335.1 uncultured Campylobacterales bacterium
GGCTTTTAAAGAGAGTATCACTAAAAACTTTCGAAAGAAAAAAATCAAGCAAGACAGCCTTATTGCCGGTATACGCCAAATGGCCGTTATGACAAATGCGGGTATATCGATACATGATACACTTCATGAAATTGCTGACTCTACCCAAGACAAGCGACTCAAAGAAGTTTTTAGCAAGATAGCCGAAGACATCAACTCCGGTCTTAGTATGTCACAGTCAGTTTCCAATTTCAGGTTTGAATTGGGGAACTTGACCTTGGCCATGGTACAACTGGGTGAAAAGACGGGTAACCTGGCTGAAGCACTCTATAATCTCGCGGATATGCTTGAGGAAATCCGTAGAAATTTCTTAAAGTTTAAAAAGGCAATGGCATATCCGCGAAATGTAATGATTGCTATGGCAATCGCATTTACTATTCTGATCTCTTATGTTGTCCCCGAGTTCAAAGCTATATTTGAACAACTGCATGCCGAACTGCCTCTTCCAACGCAGATTTTATTGATGCTTGAGTCTGCGATAAATGATTACGGCGCATACTTCTTGAGTGCAATTGTCATCATCTTTCTCTCTGCACGGTTTGCTATCAACCACTATTATCATATTCGGTTCAAGTTTCACAAGCTTCTGCTAAAGCTATATCTGATCAAAACACTTATTTTATATGCGACGCTAAACCGTTTCATGCTTGTCTTCTCCGCTTTGGTGCATGCCGGAATTCCTATTGCGGACTCCCTAGAAGCATCGATCGATATGATTGACAACCTTCCCCTGAAAGAGAAGTTACAGACGGTTAGAGGCGCTGTCGAAAAAGGGAATACCCTAAACCAGGGTCTCCAAGACACGGGACTTTTTGAGAATATGATTCTTCAAATGATTGCAGCCGGTGAATCAAGCGGCCAGCTGGATGCGATGATGGAAAAAGTCACCGAGTACTATAAGATGAAGTTTGATGCTATAATTGACGGTCTCTCCGAAGCAATCGAACCTGTCATCTTGGCACTCATTGCCGCTATGGTACTCTTGATGGCTCTTGGAATCTTTTTACCGATGTGGGATATGGGTAAGGCGGCCAAAGGTTAAGTCAGCACAGAATCTCCACTCTTTCTCTCTCCGATTTCTTTCTCGGAGACTCTGTTCAATCCGCCTTATCGGCTTCCTTCGCCACCATCTTCGCATAATTCTCATCTTTTTTAATAAGTCCGGCCTCATATAGGAACTGCGACGGGGCAAAGTCGATCTTTTTTATCTTGTCGTTTTTGGCAAAACTCAGATACAAGATATCTTTCGCACGTGTAACCGCTACATAGAAAAGACGGCGCTCTTCATCAATACCGCCGCCACCTTTGTTCATGAGCTTTCGGTTTGGAAAACGTCCGTCCATCAAGTCTACAACATATACTTCTTTATATTCCAGACCCTTGCTTGCATGCACACTCAGAAGGTTAACCCCCTCCCCCTTGGTCAGATCCTGAGAACCCAGGACCATAGCGTTTATATAACGCTCATGCGCCTGATACGGCTTGGCCAGGTCGTAGAGTATGGAGCCTTTTCTTCTGATCCGTTCCAGGGACTCGTTTTTTAGTTTTTCATCAATTGAACCGTCTTTTAGCTGGGCCCGTTTTGATGCCAGTTGATCGATAATCGTATTATAAAACTTGGAGGCTCTTATCTTTTCAATCATGGAAGCGGGCTGGCTTATACGTTTGAGACTTTTGCTGAGTGTGTAAAAGTCATATAAAAATTCCGCACTCTCTTTCGTAAACTTCGGATGCTTAAGCACAGGGTTTGACAAAAAACTCTCTTCAAACCCCAAGGAGATAAACTTGGCTACCGAGCCCAGTTCGATAAAATCGTCAAAAAGTCCCAGTTGATGGTTTTGCTTACGTTTCTCAAAGGGGTTTCTTATGTTTTGATCAGGGTTGAAAAGCCCATCAAACAAAGAGCCGTTTCCCAGTTTCTTCAAAGCGCTAAAGAGCTCTTTCGCTATAGCACTGCCTATACCCTTGGCATACTCAAAAAGATGGATGAAGGCCATCATATCGCTACTGTTGACAAACAAGACATAGATATCTAAAATCGCTTTTACTTCTTTTGCATCAAAAAAGCTTTTTCCCCCCTTGCGCTTGCAGGGCAGGCCTATTTCTCTTAAGGTCGCTTCTATACCGTCTGCCGAGGCATTGTTTCTGAATATAACCGCTATCTCTTCAGAGGGGGTATAGGACTTTCGTATCATATGCGAAATCGCCGAATACTGCTCAAAAAGTTCGCTGTAGACCAAGAGCTTTGGAGCAACCGCCTTGGACTCACGCGTAAACTCCAGTTTCTTCGGGTAAATACGTTCATTATATTCAATCACCTTATTTGCCAAGGAGAGGATGGGTACCGTTGAACGGTAGTTTTTACTGAGTGTATAGACTTTTGCATTAGGAAATTTTTTGCTGTAAGAGCCTATGATACTGATATCCGCCCCGTTAAAAGCATAAATACTCTGATCATAATCTCCAACACAAAACAGGGAAGGCGGGTTCATTGCATCCACAACCGCACCTTGCAGGGCATTCGTATCTTGGTACTCATCTACCAGGACTTCCCTGTAAGGCATTTGATAGGTTTTGACCTTGTCGCGCATGAGCAGAAGAAGATCATTAAAGTTGACAAAACCGTACTCTTTTTTAAGAGCCTCAAACTCCTGGCATATGTCAAGGTAGATATCGATATAGGGAGCGTGCTCTTCGTTGCGCTCTTTCATCCATTCATCGAAGCCGCGTTCGATCTCCGTATTTTGATACAAAGAGTAAACATCATAGAGGTAGTTCCCCCCGTAGGGAGAGGTTTCATGATCAAAAAGATGAAAAGAGCGTTTGTCATATACGCTTCGAAAAAGTGTCTTGAGTTCGCCTGTCTGCTTGAGAACGATCTTTCGATCAAACTTCTTAAGCCATCGGTAACTCACAGCATGAAAGGTGCCTGCCTCGATTTTATGGGCGACCTCTTTCGAGAAGTACCCGGCCAGACGTTCAACCATCTCCGCCGCAGCCTTATTGGTAAAGGTTAAAAGCAGGATCTCTTCGGGTTTGGTTCCATTTTGCAGCAGATGTCCGATACGTCCGACGATTGTCGATGTTTTTCCTGTTCCAGCAGAAGCAATAATAAGGTTTTGACCGCTTGGAGCAGTGGCAGCATCAAGCTGCTCTTTATTGAGACGAGAAAGGGGCATAAATAGCTGTCTTTTTTAGTGCAATCTTACCTGCTTTTCACTCAAAACCAGCTAAAGGGAATCTATAAAGCTACGCTTCGCCTGTGAATGTTTTCAGGCTCTCGTCAAAACCGTACTCAGGATAATTCTGCATACCCAGGACCTCTTGGGCGACTGTATGGTTGGCCTTGTTAAAAATAAGCGGTGCCTGAAAGTTAATCTTAGACTCGTCCAAAGGGTTTTGTATCACAACGATATTATAGATCATCAAATCATTTTCATCCTTGATATCCAGAAGTGCCTCAGTTGCGCTAGACACCTCGAATGAATACTCGCGCAAACGATTCGGATTGACCAAGGTGAACGAGATTCCCTGATCATTGCTCGAACGCAGTGTAGAGAAAAGTTCATCTACCTCATTAAACTCAACCTCGTTAATATCTTGAAACCCTAAAATCTCTGATTTTACCTTAAATTTCATCTTCAACCTTTTCGACCATTTATATTGTTCAGTAAAAGCAAAAAATATTCCATATGGGCATAAGCCTCTTTTTACCCCCTCTTCGCTATAATCGCGAAAATATTAAATACGTACTTTTTACAGACAACAATCGTATAAACAAGGTAAGAAAACAATGGCCGAAGCGAACAATAGCTATAACCCCAAAGAGATAGAAAACAATTATTATCAGACCTGGGAAGATCGTGGTTACTTTGAAACAGAAGGCAACGCCTCAATTCAGAAAGAGGGTAAAAACTTCTCTATTATGATGCCGCCTCCTAATGTTACGGGGCGCTTGCACATCGGTCACGCCTTAACCTTCACACTTCAAGACATTATTGTCCGTTACAAGCGAATGGACGGATATAAGACACTGTGGCAGCCGGGCACTGACCATGCGGGTATTGCGACTCAAAATGTCGTCGAGAAACAGCTCCTTGCAGAAGGAACAACCAAAGAGGAACTGGGCCGTGAAAAGTTTTTAGAGCGTGCATGGGCATGGAAAGCTGAATCTGCAGGTATCATGACGGACCAGCTACGCAAGATGGGAGTCTCTCCGGCATGGAAGCGTGAACGTTTCACCATGGATGACGGGCTGCAAAAATCCGTAAAAGAGGCATTTGTTCACCTCTACAACGAGGGCCTGATCGTTCGCGGGAACTACATGGTCAACTGGTGTACGCACGATGGGGCACTCAGTGACATCGAAGTAGAACACGAAGACCATGATGGAAAATTCTACCACATCAAATACCCTTTTGCCGATGGAAGCGGTTATGTCGAAGTGGCAACAACAAGACCAGAGACATACTTTGGTGATACGGCAGTCATGGTTCACCCTGAAGATGAGCGTTACAAAAGCTTGATTGGTAAGAAGATCCGTCTTCCACTGCTGGAGCGTGAAGTAGCCATTATCGCTGATGAACATGTCGACATGGAGTTTGGAACGGGTGTCGTAAAAGTAACGCCTGCGCATGATCAGAATGACTACGAGGTAGGAAAACGCCATGATCTTGAGTTTATCACTGTTTTTGACGAAAAAGGTATACTTAATGATTATGCAGGCGAGTTCAAAGGTCTAGAGCGCCTTGAGGCACGTGAGATAATTGTCAAAAGGCTTGAAGAAGAAGGGTTTATGGTTAAAATTGAAGACCATAAACACCAGGTCGGCCACTGCTACCGTTGTAAAAATGTTGTTGAACCCTATATCTCAAAACAGTGGTTTGTAAGAAACGAAGTAGCGAAGAGTTCCATTGAAAAAACAAACAAGGGCGAAGCAGAGTTCTTTCCACCCCATTGGATTAACTCCTATAACGCATGGATGGGTGAACTAAGAGACTGGTGTATCTCCCGTCAACTCTGGTGGGGGCATCAAATTCCTGTATTCTACTGTGATGATTGTGATCATGAGTTTGCAAGCCAGGAGGACAACCCTGGTGTATGTCCAAAATGTGCTTCCAAGAATATCACTCAGGACCCCGATGTGCTGGACACATGGTTCTCTTCTGCCTTATGGCCATTTTCGACTCTGGGTTGGGGTAATGGCGACAGTGAGATGGATCAACTCTTCAAATCAGACGATATGAAAGACTTCTATCCAAACTCGCTTTTGATCACCGGCTTTGACATCCTCTTCTTCTGGGTGGCCAGAATGATGATGATGGGAGAGAACTTTCAGGGAGAGCTTCCTTTTAAACACATCTACCTGCATGCATTGGTAAGAGACGAGCATGGTCAAAAGATGAGTAAATCCAAGGGCAATGTTATTGACCCGCTGGATATGGTCAACAAGTACTCTGCCGATATCTTACGTTTCACACTGGCTATCTCCGCAGCCCAAGGACGTGATATACGTATGAGCCAAGACAAACTGGAACTCAACCGTAATTTTACCAACAAACTCTACAATGCATCCAAGTACCTACAGATGAATGTTGACACCTTCCCGGACATGAAAGGCTTTTGTGTCGATACGGAGCTTGGAAAATACATGATGTCCCGCCTGAACGTTGCAACTAAAGAGGTACGTGAAGCACTGGATGAATATAAGTTCAACGACGCGGCAACGGTAATCTACCGGTTCATCTGGAATGAGTTTTGTGACTGGGGAATTGAGCTGAGTAAGGCAGACAAATCTTCCATTGTCGAACTTGGAGCAATTTTCAAAGAAGCAATGAAGCTTCTGCACCCGTTCATGCCGTTTGTCACAGAATATCTGTACCATGAACTCTCAGGGACTACACTTGAGCAGAGCGATTCCATCATGATCCAAAGCTTCCCGCATAAGACGAGAATACTCGAAAAAGAAGAGAAAAAATTCAATATCATCATGGACGCGATTGTCTCAATCCGCCGTGCAAAGGTACTGGTTGATTTAGCAAATCAAAAGATTGAAAAAGCCTTTGTCAAGATTGACGGTATCAGCGAAGAAGAGCAAAACATGATGCTGCCATTCATTGTCAAACTTGCAAAAGTAGCTGATGTAGAATTTACTACTGTTAAAATCGATAATGCTGTGAGTGACATTGCTGATAGCTGTGAGACATTTATTCCAACGGATTCAATTGACTTAACCCCGATAATCAACAAGTTGACTAAACAAAACGAAAAGCTTGAAAAAGAGGTTTCTAAGTTAAACGGAATGTTAAAAAATGAAAAGTTTGTTGCAAATGCACCCAAGGACGTTATTGCCAAAAACCGTGAAGACCTAGAAGCAGCAGAAGAAAAAATGGCCAAAGTAAGCGATCAGCTTGCTTCACTGAAATCGTAATCATACGCTTGCATTATAATTAATACCAAGGATAAAGATTGTTCAATCTAAAAAACTATGCCTCTGACAATATCAAAAACGATATTCTCTCAGGACTTGTTGTCGCAGTTGCCCTAGTTCCTGAAGCTATCGCTTTTTCGTTTATTGCTGGAGTCAGCCCTATCGTTGGTCTGTATACGGCCTTTATTCTTGGCCTTATCACCGCACTTATCGGTGGCAAGCCGGGCATGATTTCTGGGGCAACAGGCTCTGTTGCTATTGTCTTTGTCGGCCTTGCAATTAAAGCGAATGAACAACTGAATGCAGCCGGGGTCAGTGGCCCTGCCATCGCCGAAGGCATCTTGCAATATATTCTATTTGCCTCGATTATTGCCGGTCTCATTCAGATCACTGTCGGGCTTTTGAAATTGGGTAAGTTTATTCGTCTTGTACCTCAACCCGCTATGTACGGTTTTGTTAATGGCCTGGCTATTGTCATCGCCATGGCACAATTCAAATTCTTTGAAGGGACTAATATTAATATGTATATCATTGTCCTTCTTACGATGCTGATTATGTATTTTTTACCGAAGATGACAAAGGCGATTCCCGGTGGCTTATTGGCTATTGTTGCTCTTACCTTGGTTGTTCACTTTTTCAAGATTGATACACTAACCATTGGAACCCTTAACTCTATACCTCAGTTTTCAGACATGCCAAACCTGAGCGAATTCAAGGGTCAACTGCCTACCTTTGCCATACCCGATGTACTCTTCTCATTAGATGCTTTTTTATTGGTACTCCCCTACGCTATCTTAGTCGCACTGGTTGGTCTTATTGAGTCGTTATTAACTCTTTCCGTACTGGACGAGATGAGTAACGAACGTGGTTCCGGAAATAAAGAGTGTATTGCACAGGGTGTGGGTAATACAACCTGTGGTTTCTTTGGCGGAATGGCCGGATGTGTAATGATCGGTCAGTCTATCATTAACTACACCTCAGGCGGGCTTGGCCGTCTTTCATCTTTTACCGCTGCGGTCGTACTTATCCTCCTGGTTGCCATTTTTACGGATATCATTAATATGATTCCTATCGCCGTACTTGTAGGGATCATGTTTATGGTCAGTATCGGCACCTTTGAATGGGGAAGTATCAGTCGTATTAAACATATGCCTCGTTCTGATGCCGTCGTCTTGGTCCTTGTAACCGTTATCACGATTCTCTTTGATCTTGCTATCGCGGTTATCTCGGGTGTCATTATATCCGCCCTTGTCTTTGCCTGGAAGCATGCCCGCATCTACGCAAGAGAGCGTATGGAAGCCGACGGGACCAAGGTATATGAACTTGAGGGCCCGCTCTTCTTTGGTTCCAGTAAAAGTTTTATGGATATTTTTGACCTTCAAAATGATTCCCCGAAGGTCGTCATTGATTTTAAAAATGCCCGTGTCATGGACATCTCCGGAGTGGAGGCTATCGACTCGCTGATCAAGAAATATGAAGAGAGCGGACGCAACATCCTGCTGCGACATCTCAGCAAGGACTGCAAAGCTATTCTTAAAAATGCCGGACCCTATTGTTCATTTGAAGAGGATGACCCTACCTATAAAGTAGCCTATAACTACTAACTAACTCAATATTCTATACATCGGTATAGAATATCCTTCTTACTTCCCTTCTGTCTGTCATTAAATCCATATCTTTATAAGACCGTAAGAGATATTAGGCTATTTTTTTTATAAATCAGCACAAAGTAGGGATTATGCTTGAGTTCTTGATTCTTTTTATTAGTCCTGATATTCATAAGCGCCGCCAGATGATCGAGCGATTAGAGCTCCCCTCAAATATGCACTTTATAGAGCTTGAGAGTGAAATAGAGATACTTCCTATCATCTCAGAAGAGGAGGTAAAACTTATCATTCTAGACAAATGGCTTACTTCTAAAGGAGATGAGAGCGGAATATGCGAGTTTTTGATGAAAAACTCTTCAAGCTCGTCTGTTCCCCTCATCTGTTTAAACGAGAGTCAAAAAGTTCTTCCGGGGTGTACAAATATTATCAGTTACCTGAGCAGTGACCCCGACCCCCTGGAACTTCGGACAGAGATCTTAAAGCAATACCAGAAATATCAAGACGAGTATGAACTACACCTAGAAAACAACCTTATCATGTCTATTGTTAATCGTATTCACTCCCCTATTTTCATCATCGACCAGAACAGTATCAGCTTTGCAAATCAATACTTTCTTGACTTTTTTGCCCTCTCTTCT
>CAXGZT010000105.1:0-8644 GCA_964014335.1 uncultured Campylobacterales bacterium
GCCCCACACAACAGGTCGCCCAAAGCCTTGCAAAGGCCTCAAAAGGATTTAAATATGGTCTTTCAACATGAGGTATTGCTTTCAACTTGATTTTTGTTAAGTTTGAACATAGGGTTAGCTGATTTGCCGTGGAAAACAGCAAAAGCAGCTATGCAGTTACGGTCGTCGTCGGATCCAAAGAACTTAAGCTCGTAATGACCATCCGGTATCGGGATTAAAAGGTTTTTCATCCATTCACAGTAAGCCTCTAGCGTGGATATGCCAGCCAAGACCGTTGTTTGTGAAGAGAATGTTGCGTCAGGATGACAAAATGGGTTACAACCTTCCCAACCTTTACCCGTTTCACAAGCCTCAAAAAATTGCTTTGCAGTCTCTATGTTAGTAGACATCTCTTTCCCCTGTGTTTTTTTGGAAATATTGCTGATTTTAAATTTGAATAATGCAATATTATTCTTGTAAAGCCTAACGGCCCGGCTGACTACTGAATATGACATATGAATAAGTATTAACTCAATATAACAATAATTTTGTTCAATTAAGTAGAAAAATGAGCATTAGTCATGTTTTTTTATTAGTTTTAAAAAAAGTAATAACTTTAGTGTTAATATCGATGTGGTTTTGTATATTGGAGTGGGTCTATTTGAACGCTATGTTTGAATAAGCGCTTTCAGTTTATTTACATCGCATTGCGTTCTGCTGAGCACTACTCTATAAAAGCGTTGCCGGGGGTCCTCATCGAAAGATATGAAGAACAGCAGTATCAAGCAAGCAGACTCTTTTCTTCTGCATCAAACCGGCTGAGTATAGCCGGTAGCATCAGGAGATCGACAAACACGGCGATCATCAAGGCCACCGCCGTGACAATACCGAAGTTGACATTCGGAAGGAACTGCGAAAAGACAAAGATCAAAAAAGCCACGGAGAGGATGACGGTGGTGAAGACGATGGCAGAGCCTGCATACTGCATGACGTAGGCCAAGGCCTGTTCTATATCATCCCCTCTGCGCCGCGCCTCCCTGTATTTGATCAGGAAGTGGATGGTGTCATCCACCGCCACCCCGATGATGATCGCTCCCGAGATCGCCACACCGATATCTATGGTGATGCCGATCCATCCCATCACGCCTACGACCAGAACGATAGGCAGAATGTTGGGAACGATGAACAGGGGGATCATACGGAAGTTTCTAAAGATGAGTATCATCATGATGGAGACCGCCGTGATCGCCAGAAGTATGGATTGGATCAGAGTGTCGGTCACGTCATGCTGCATATGGGCGAACATAACGGTCTGGCCGTTGGTCGTAGCAGAGTAGGGCGTCTTGGCCCACCAGTTCTCGATCCATCTTATCATCTCCAGATCCAGCGAAGTGTCGACGATATTGACCGAGGAGGTTATACGCAAGAATCGCTCGTCAACGTCCATCCTGTCATTGATCTCCATCCCCTGAGGCAGGGAGAGGGAGTAGAGTAGAAGGTACTGGGCGATCAGGTTTTGATCGTCGGGTATGCTTTTAGAATCGTTCATCACCTCATTGAACTTCTTGACGATGTCGGTCAGCGAGGAGACGTGGCGCACGTCGTGAAACTTCGCCTTGTACTCCGCGTAAAACTGCTCGACCGTATTCATGAACTTTGGCGATTTTATCCCGTCTTTTTCCTTGGAGTCTACGATGATCTCGTAAGCCATGGGTCCGGTAAGGTTGTCCTGGATAAAGTGCACCGTCTTTCTGAAAGGGACCTCCTTTTTAAAATAACGTACAGTATTGGAATCGACCTTGACCTGGGAAAGTCCCACTCCGATAGCCGTAAAGACCAGCAGGGAGGTAAAGATGATGCGCAGGTCGTTTTTGATGATAAAGCCTGCAAAGCTGTGGGCGAGGGGATTGCTCCGTACCTCCTGCTCGGCACTTTTGCCCCCTTTGATCTTTGGGTTGAGGATGGCGAGCATTGCCGGAACAAAAAGAATCGTCAGTACAAAGGCCAAAAGGGCGGCATTGGCGGTGGCGATTCCCAGGGTCTTGATAGGCACGACGTTAGAGATACTCAAGGAGGCGAAGCCTACCGCCGTCGTCAATGAGGTCAGCAGAATAGGCAAAAAATTCTTGTGCACGCTGTAGTGGATGGCTTCATGGTTGTCCAGGCCCTTCTTGCGTCCGATGAGGTAGATCCAAAAAAGGTGCATGGAGTCGGCGATCCCGATGGCGATGACGAAGATCGGTATATTGGCCGTGAAATTATTGAGTCTGTAGCCCAGAAGGACTTGAACGGAGAGCACGATCAAAAAGGTAAAGATGACGACGGCAATACTCAAAAACATGCCCGAAGGACGTCTGAAGATGATCCACAGCAGTATCATGGAGATGGCAAGGGCAAGGGGGGTAAAGGTCTTGGCATCATTCTCCCCGAGGGTGATAAAGGCCATGTTTAAGACGGGGCCGCCGGCAAGATAAAACTCATATCCGCTCTCTTTCTCGGCATCGACGATAGCCTGGGCGGCAGACTGTAGTCTGACAGAGACTTCCGCGTCGTTTCCCGCCTTTGGCGTCATACGTCCGACGATCATCGTCGTCTTGGCATCGGTGCTGATGATACGTCCGACGACCTGGTCCTCATCCATGATGAGACGGGCTTTTTTCTTAAGCTGTTCGGGGGAGAGGGCGTCGATATCTTCGATAAAGTCCTCCACCAGGATCTCGTCGGGATACTCCTCGTCGGCGTGGATATATTGATAGTTTGTCAAAGAGTCGACACGGGAGATATAGCGGGTCTGCCAGAGCTTTTGGGTGATTCTGTCGATGACGTGCAGCGCCTTGGGGTTCATGATCCCCTTTTCATCTTTGAAGACAATGGTGATGGCGTCGTCGTTTCCAAAAACGGAACGAAACTCGTCATAGCTTTTCAAGATGGTGGACTCTTCGCCGAACCAGATACGGTAGCTTCCCTCAAACTCCAGATGTTTCAACTGGGTGGTCATAAGCAGCGTTAGCAGCGGTATGAGTATGACGATGGACCACCTCAAACGTATGATCATGTTTATGAAGCTTTGCATCTGTTTTTTCCCTGTGTATTAAAAATAGTATCCAAGTCCGAGGCTCAGGCGCTGGTGCCTTCCTATCAGGTTAAAGGCGGTTGCCGTATCCTCCGAAGGTTCGACGTACCGGTAGTCCAGTTTGAGCTTGAAGGTCTCGGCGACACGGCCTTCATACTCCAGATAATAACTCTGTTCACGGTAATCAAGATCCCAGATAACACCGCCGACGATGGAAGCGTCATTGCCCTCGTTGAAACTGTAGCGCAGGCCTAAAAAAAGATCGTTTTGAAAGATCTCAAAGAGTTCCAAGTCACTCAGTTTGTCATCTTCAAGGGTATCGTACTTATAATACTCCGCGATAAGACCAAGGTCGGCCTGCTCATAAAACTGCGTAAGGGTATGCTCAAGGCCCCATCCCAGATGGTAATAATCAGAGACCGTCTCTTCATCGATTACATCAGTATAAAGAGCTTCCAGTTTCAAGAGGGTTGAGCCGACAACCAGGGTGTTATAACTCATAATCTTGTTGACGAGGTAGGCATGCTCCTTAAAGGTGACGGGGAAGCCGATGAGGGGACCACTTGAGCTGAAATAGCGTTGGGAGTCATAACCGTTTTCAAAGATCAGAGCATAGTCCAGTGCATACTCCGTATCCGTCGAGGCGGAATATTTAAGGTAGACGGAGGGGCGGTTTTTAGACTTTTCCGTTTGAAGGTCCTTATCGTAGCTGACAAACTCGGGGAAGAGATAATAGACATAGGGGTGGGTTGCCATAGGCTGGTCCTGCTCTTCAAGCTTTATGATTGCTGCCAGTTCTCCATTATCGGTGTAATGGGTATAAGAGAGATTCCACACCCCGAGTTTGTCCGCATCAAAGAGGTCTGTGCGCAGGTCGTCGGGGTTGAAACCGTTGACGATGTTTTCCACTTCCAATGCTCCCCAGAAGCGGATGCTCTTGCCTGCCATTAGCTGATACGCTTCCCCCTCATACTGTGCGTAGAACTCATCCAGACGTAAAAAGCTTCGCTCATTTTGCTCGGAACTCCCTTTGAGGTCATGATAGTCCTGCTGGGCGGAGAGTTTGGCCAGGGTTTCATAGTTTTCCTTTGTATAGCCCAGTTCAAGCTGGGCGGAAGCGGTGAAATTGTTGGAGTGTTTGCCTTCGCGATGGTTTAAATAAGCCTGGGAGGTCAGGTCGACATGTCCTTTGAAATCGACTTCTGCCATAAGGGCAGAACAGATACTCAGAGCGGGGAAGTATCTGAACGCGATCATTTTTTGAGGACTCTTTTATGGAAGTCTTTCTCTTTAAGTCCGTTTTTGAGTGTCTCATCTTCCCAGATCAGGATTGTCCGTTTATCGTTTTGATGATTGTTCATCGTGATCTTTCCAAAACGCCAGACACCCGATATCTTTTTATAGTCCTCATAGGTGGCCGTTTTAAGCAGCTCTTTTTTTCTGTCATAATAATCCATCTTCTGTATGAGAAAGGTCTTTGCGTCGACCCAGAAGATCTGTTTCGTATAGCCGGAATATTTGGATATGGGTTTGCTCTCTCCTTTATAGACTTTTTTGCCGTTTAATTCCAGCTCTTCGGCTTCACCCTCATAGCGGTATTTGTCTACGTTAAATGCGCTGAGGTCTTCATAAGAAAACTCCGAACCCATGAAGGAGCCGGACTTGTTTTTTGAGGCGATCCTCTTTACCCGTTTGAGCGCAGGCAGGTAGAGCCACTGATCGTCATCCTTTTGCACATGTTCATAATTAAGAAACTTAGTCCCCTTGACATCGGCGGGAGAGAGGAATTCCATCAAAGACTTGTCGCCTCCCTCTTTTTCCAGGATGATCATCTTCATCTTGCGTTCGCGCTCCTGTCCTTTGGCGTTGATAAGAGTCATTCGCATGTTTGAACGGGCATCTTCATATCCGCTGAGGGCATCATCGCTTTTTTGGGCGACTTCGGCGTTGGAGAGGGCCAAGAGTGTAAAGGAAAGTAGAGGGAGGATAAAGAGTGTTCGCATTTTTTCTCCTATGTTTTTAGAAAGAATGTTAACAATGTTAACATAAAGATGTGAACAGTTCAAAGAACGTGAAGAGGTCTGCAGGGATGAACCTCCCGTACTGCGTAGATTCCTCAAGCCGGAGAGTTATGATGCGATCATCAAGGCCGAACAGGAGAGCGGTTTTTACAGGCTGGTCTCCACTATTTGTCATCGACGCTCACCTAAGCGTTACGGACAATATTCAGGCGGTGTATGAGACAAACTGCAAGATGCTCTTGGAGGGTTTGGCTACTTAAGCTTTTTACATTATAATTAATCAGTTATAATGAAAAAAAGGCTATTTATGGGTGTTTGGGACGGAGTCAAAAGACAATTACGTTCGGTCGTTGAGTGGGAAAGTCCGGGGGCTGATGAACTTTTTTACCGTTGGAGTGACAACGGTGATGAGATTAAGAATGCGTCAAAACTGATCGTCGGGCCCGGGCAGGGATGTATTTTTGTTTATGAGGGCCGGGTCGTCTCTGTGATCGAAGCAGAGGGGATGACATCACTTTTGACGGAGAACATCCCTTTTTGGACAACGATTAAAAAGTTTATGCAGGCTTTTGAGAGTGAACATAAAGTCGGGCTCTATTTTTTTAAACGTACCCGTATTCTAGATCAAAAATGGGGGACCCGGTCTTCCATTAAATATGACGACCCTAAATATAAGTTTCCTGTAGGACTCATGGCCTTTGGAAACTACAGTTTTAAGATACAGGACCCTAAACTCTTCTTCGTTAATATTCTCGGTCCCCAGGAATATTATCGTATCAGTGACTTCAAAGAGGTGATGGTTTCCAGACTCGCTCAGCCTATTGCCGACTTTCTAGCAACCGAAAAATACTCTTATGCGCAAATAGATTCCGAGCGTGAGGAGATATCCAAAGCCTTGGGCGAGAAGCTTGGCCACGATTTTCTTAAACTTGGGTTTTCGCTGACCGACTTTCGTATAGAAGGGACAGACTTTGACCCCGACACCCAAGAACGTATTAATAAGATCGCCGATATTGCGGCCTATACCCATGGTGCAGACATAGCCGGGGTCAGCTACAGTGAACTGCAAAGGCTTGAAGCGATGAAAGACGCGGCAAACAATCAGGTTGGAGCCGCAGGTATGATGATGGGTATGGGCGTAGCAGGCGGTTTAGCCGGATCCGTAGTTCAGGAGAGT
The DNA here is from genome assembly GCA_964014335.1 of uncultured Campylobacterales bacterium. Taxonomy (GTDB): domain Bacteria; phylum Campylobacterota; class Campylobacteria; order Campylobacterales; family Sulfurimonadaceae. The sequence continues at coordinate 6,251 of CAXGZT010000105.1, forward strand.
GGGACTACTGCGGCTAAAGGCGTGAAAGAACGTCTTGTTGAACTGAAAGATCTTTTTGATGCGGATCTGATCAGTGAGAAAGAGTACAGCCTTAAGAAGAAAACGATACTAGAAGAGCTCTAATGAAATGTAAGCATTGTTCGGCACCGCTTCCGAGTAAGAGTATTATCTGCGAATATTGTGGTGTAAGAAATGACATAGAAGCACCCTCAAGAAATATAGGCGTAAGACTTCCAAAGAGCAAGCGCACCTGTCCTGACTGTCTTATCTATTTAGATAGCGTTGATATAGGAAAAAACAGTCGTTTCATCATTGAAAAATGTTCACGCTGCTACGGTCTCTTTTTTGATAGGCATGAGCTGGAAAGACTTTTGGAAGAAAGCAGGTCTCATTCATACTGGATTGATCAACATAGATTACACTCTTTGCTTCAGCACCCCTTGCATAAAGATAGAGTCGTATACAGAAAGTGCCCAATCTGCTCCAAGATAATGCAGAGAAAAAATTACTTTAATCGTTCAGGAGTGATCATGGACGTTTGTGTTGATCACGGAGTCTGGTTGGACGCGGGTGAATTGAAACAGATACAGGATTGGAGCAAGTTGGGCGGTAAACAGAATGCACTAAAAGATGAACTGGATCAAAAGCATAGGCAAGGCCGGGTAAAGGAAAGAAAGCGCAAGTATCGTAATAAAAGCGCTCATTACGACCCTCATTTAATGGCTGACTCGTCAGCTGTTTCGGATACACTTGATATTGTTTCAAGCTTTTTCAGGTTTGGTTCAAGATTTAAATTTTAAAAAAGGAAGGTAGTATGAAATTATCATGTAAATGGATCATGTTTCTGTTCATTTTGAACAGTTCTTTGGCGGCAGAGGGTTTGACTTTAAAGAGTAAGGATATCAAGGGTCAGCTTTCTCTCAATGAGGTCTTCAACGGATTCGGCTGTACGGGGAAGAATATTTCGCCTGAGCTTTCTTGGGAAGGTGCCCCTGCGGGAACTAAAAGTTTTGCGATCACGGTTTATGACCCGGATGCACCTACGGGAAGCGGATGGTGGCACTGGATAGTCTTTAACATTCCAAAAGAGGTGCAACATTTGGCTGCGGGCGCGGGAGACGCGTCGAAGAAGCTCTTGCCATCGGGTGCAGTCCAAAATATCATTGACTACGGTTTTGCAGGATTCGGCGGGGCCTGTCCTCCTCGGGGAGACAAGGCACATCGGTATATTTTTACCGTGCATGCCCTGGATGTAGAGAAGTTAGACCTTGACGGAAAGCAGTCTGCCGCTATTGCAGGGTATTACATTAATTCGCATACTATTTCCAAAGCCTCTTTGATCTCCTATTTCGGACGATGAAAGAGGGTATAGGGCAGAGGCTTTCAGGGTCTCTCTATACGCTAAGCTGTTTATGAAAATTCTACCGATCTAATCCCGCAAGGTGATAGGTATACATTGACTTTGATGATGAAGGGAAAGGTATCGATATCATCAATCTCGGTAATACCTTTCCTGCGAGTATCATCCTCCTCTTCGATAATCTGACACTCATCGCCCGAAAGTTTTTGTTTTCTTCGTGGTTTTGCAATCTACAGGGTAGTCGGTGCTGGAGATATGGTTTTCCCTTGTGCAGACGAAGGCGTCCGAAGGCTCGAAGTAAGTGTAGTTGATATCATCTTGTTTGATCTCATAATGATTTTGTTATGTAGGTTGGTTGTTCTCATTAGACTTTTTTCATCATTCCGAGGTTTTTAAAAGTGCATAGTCTGATTTTTGTACTTTAAGTCTTAAATTGATTGAATTTTTTAAAAAAAATTATACAAAAAGTTGCTACAATAGTAACCCTAAAAATCATACTAAGGTTCTTACACATGGTAAATGAAGCTATTCTTCGACAACTCGATTACATACCAAACCAGGCGCTCAAAGAGCAGATGGGACGCATCATAAATAACACGAAATCTTTTGAAAAGATTGAAAAACATATGATGGAACTGCACAAGCAGCTCAAAGTCGACGGTTCTTATATAGCGATGTCCAATTCAGAAGACTACTTTAAAATCAAAATTGAGGCACCGAGTTCTGAACTTACGGAAGAAGCTCATGAAAAGATTCAACATTGGTCTACGAAGTATAAGGTTGAAACGGCAAAGGTAGATAAAAAAGACACCTATTACATCAAAGGCTTTGCTCACTAAAAATGGATGTGAACCCGGATTATTCAAAAAAAACAGCGAAGCGCCAGCTCTTTTCTAAAGTGGAGACAAGCTTGATCGTTTTTTTCCCGGTGAAGCCGGGTTCTATACAACTCTTCTGGGATACTGTTTTATGAATTTTGAACCGATGCTGTCTCTTATACACATCTCCGAGCCCACGAGACCCACATTGATCTC
>CAXGZT010000106.1:0-8617 GCA_964014335.1 uncultured Campylobacterales bacterium
CCCGACACTTTCGTCGGCAGCGTCAGATGTGTATAAGAGACAGCATATTCACCGTATTGATGACCTCAAAGATATTGTGAGCGAGAACCTTGCGCTGCGTGAAGAAGAAGCCAAGCTATGCTATGCGATCGTCGGAAAGTATACGAGCGAGTTCTTTGAGTGGCTGCAATCCTTGTCGATCGAGCCTTTTATCAAGGATATGTATTCCAAAGCAATGGAGTGTGCTTCGGTCGAGACGAAGCGTGTCGTCTCCAAGGGCTATATCCCCGTCGAATACGAAAAACAGGCACTGAAAATGAACGAGCAGGTCTTAAAACGTTTTTTACATGATGTGACAAAACGTATACGTGAAGCCTCTCATGATACAGAATCAGATATTTTGATAGAAGCGATGAAGTACCTCTGCGAATATGACGAGGAAATAATTACGACTATGAAAGAAAGGCAAAAATGAGATTTTCAAGATTATATGTTCCAACGAGTAAAGAAGCGCCCAAAGACGCAGTGTTAGCAAGTCATATCTTTCTTTCACGTGCGGGATTTATCTCTCAGGTGGCGAGCGGACTGTATAACTACCTGCCTCTGGGCAAACGTGTACTGAAGAAGATCGAAGCTATCATCAATGAAGAGATGCAAAAGGTATATGCCCAGGAAGTCGAACTGAGTTTTGTGACACCGATCGAGTTCTGGGAAGAGAGCGGACGTGTCAATAAGTTTGGAAAAGAGCTTCTGCGTTTCAAGGACAGAAAAGACAACAGTTTTGTCTTGGGTCCGACGCATGAAGAGATGATGGTCAATATCGTGCGAAACAGAGTGACTTCGTATAAACAGCTCCCTTTGAACCTCTATCAGATCAAGACTAAGTTCCGAGATGAAGCCCGTCCGCGTTTCGGTCTGATGCGCGGTCGCGAATTCGTAATGAAGGACGGATATAGTTTCCATGCCTCTAATGAGGATCTGGACAGAGAGTTTGATCAGATGGAGGCCAGCTATAAACGTATACTGGAGAGATTAGGTCTTGAGTTTAGAGTCGTTGAAGCCGATAGCGGTGCTATCGGCGGTTCAGGCTCAAAAGAGTTGATGGTATTGGCGGACAGCGGTGAAGATACGATTGCTGTATGCGACTCTTGTGAATACGGAGCCAATGTAGAAGCGGCGGTGCGTGCCGAAGTGATATCTGAAGCACCCGTACCGAGCCTTGCCGAAGAGAAAAAACATACACCCGACATCAAAACAGTGCAGGAGCTGGAAAGCTTTTTCAACGTTGACCCCTATTATATCGTGAAAGCAGTGGCCAAACGTCTTATATTTGAAGATCAGAGCAAGGTAGTGGTTTACTTTCTGCGCGGAAGTGATGAACTTCAAGAGGTGAAGGCGGTCAACGCCGTAGCTGCCTTGGACATTGCCGATGTGAGCGAAGAAGAACTGGCAGAGCTCGGACTTGTCTCCGGGTTTATAGGACCGCTTGGCCTTGAGAACGCAGAGTTGGTCTTCGACGAGGCTTTAAAAGGGGCAGGCTCTATGATCTGCGGTGCAAATGAAAAAGATTATCATCATACCGGGGTCAGTCTGGATGCCGAGGAGCTTAACTTTTTCGACTTGGCAGAAGTCCAAGAAGGTGACGGATGTGCCCGTTGTGATGGCAGGCTCTCTTATACCAAAGGGATAGAAGTAGGGCATATCTTTAAACTGGGTACGACCTATTCAAAACCGCTGGGAGCTACTTTTCTGGACGAGAATGGAAAAGCGCAGGACATGATCATGGGGACTTACGGGATGGGTGTCAGCCGTCTGGTCGCAGCGGTGATCGAACAGCATCATGATGAGAAGGGGTGTATATGGACCTCTTCAACAGCGCCTTATAAGGTCAACATCTTGGTCTCAAACGTGAAAGACGAAGAGCAGTTATCCTACGCGGAAAACCTCTATGCAGAACTTTCTGTCCAGGGTGTAGAGGTGATCATCGACGACAGGAAAGAGCGCTTTGGCTTTAAGATGAAAGATGCCGAACTTATCGGTTTTCCTTATACACTGATCGTAGGGAAAAACCTCTCCGAGGGAATAGTACAGATCGCACCGCGCTCATCTAAGGAAAAGATCGAAGTGAACAAAGATGAACTTTTAGCCAAACTGAGGGAGGTTATCGGATGATCTACCTCTTTTTTGGCTATCTCTTTATAGAAGTACTGCTTTCGGTCCAGGTGGCAGGAGTCCTCGGCGGACTGGGGACTTTTGCCGAGATCATGCTTTCGGGTTTTGTCGGTTTGGTGCTTTTGCTTAATGTCAAGACGACGATGATGGAGAGTCTGAAAGCAATGTCAAATAACTGTATTACAATGAAAGAGTTTCAAGAACTGAATATATTTGCACTTTTAGGCGCAGTTTTATTGATCTTACCGGGTATCTTGAGCGATATCATCGGTGTGTTGATGCAGTTTTCTGTATTTACTGCTCTGATAGCAAGCCGTTTCAGTAAGAACAAGAGTGAGTGTAAAACAAAAAAAGGAGAAGATAATGTCATTGATGTCGAAATTGTTCATAACGATACTAAGCTTAAGTAGTTTGGTCCATGCAAGTGATACCGAGGTTATTTCATTTTTAAAAAAAGGTATAGGTTCAAATCCTAACATAGTCTCTTTAGATATTAAAATTATAGATAAGATTGATCTGGAGAGGCCTATGGATTGGCAGGCGTATATCCTTCAGTTAAGCGGTACGGCAAAAATGGGTTCAAAAACCCAGCCAATCTCCCAGCGGTCGATCTATTTCGTGGGTGACGGCGTTATTTCGGCTGAGCTTTATGACCTTAAAACGGGAGAGAAGCTGAACTCATCTATCTCTCCGGTATTCAACAAAAAGTATTACGATAAAGAGCACCATCTTTTCGGAAATGAGGATGCCGCACATAAGGTTGTGATATTTTCAGACCCTTTATGTCCGTTCTGCCGTACCTTCGTGCCCGAAGCACTTTCGTATATGAAAAAGTATCCGAAGACTTTTTCTGTATACTATTACCATTTTCCGCTTCGCTCTTTACACCCGGCTGCCATTCCTCTGGTAAAAGCAGCCTCTGTGGCTGAAGCGCAAGGTGAAAAAGATATTCTCACTACTCTTTATACGGTAAAGGTGGACGGGCGTGAACCAAATACCCAGAAAATATTGGATATTTTCAATGCGGCTCAAAAGACCAAGATCACGCTGCAGGACATCTCGACGCAGAAGGTGGAAGAACAGCTTAGGCATGATATGAATGTTGCGCAAGAACACTTGGTAAGCGGTACGCCGACAATGTTTTTTGACGGAAATAAAGATGCTTCAAAAACACGATACAAAAATGTAAAAATCATCAAATAGGTAGGAAAAGAGTGGATAAATTAATCATTGCAACACGTGGGAGTAAACTTGCACTGTGGCAGTCCGAACATATCAAAGCACGTCTTCAAGAGCTCAGTCCGGGACTGGAAGTAGAACTTAAGATCATTGTAACCTCGGGTGACAAGATTCAGGATGTTGCTCTGGCCAAGATCGGGGGCAAAGGTCTTTTTCTCAAAGAGCTTGAAGAAGCGATGTTAAGAGGCGAAGCGCATATGGCTGTGCACTCTTTAAAAGATGTCCCGACCGTGATGCCGGAGGGGCTTCCTCTTGCCGCAATCACGGAGCGTGAAGACGTACGCGATGCAATGCTCAGTGAAAAATATGAGAGTGTAGAGGCGTTGCCCGAAGGCGCTGTCGTGGGGACCTCTTCTCTTCGTCGCAAGATGCAGCTTCTTATGTTGCGTCCCGATCTTGTGATCCAAGACCTGCGTGGAAACGTAGATACGCGAATTCGCAAGCTCAAAGAGGGTCAGTTCGATGCGATTATCCTTGCCGCAGCCGGGATCAATCGTTTGGGGCTTTCAGACGCGGTGGCACATGTCTATCCCATCATGCCGGACCAGATGATTCCCTCTATGGGACAGGGTGCCTTGGGACTTCAGACTATCGAGGATGCAGAGGTTTTTGAACTTGTGCATCGACTAAACCACAAAGAGACGGAGATAGAAGTGACGATAGAACGCGACTTTGTCGATATCTTGGAAGGCGGTTGTCATGTTCCTATCGGTGTGAACGCCTCCGTAAAAGGAAATGGCGATGTTGTCAGCCAATGTACCCTTGGTCTGCCCAACGCCCTTGAAATCATCAGCGAAAAGATTCAGGGGAAGGAAGAAGAGTACAAAGTACTGGGAAAAGAGCTTGCTCAAAAGGTGATTGACAAGGGTGCCAGAGAACTTTTGGCCCGTGCGGATAAGATGGACTAGAAGAGTTCGAAAAATTGGGCCTTAGAGAGATAAAGGCTAGTGAGCCTTCTGCTGAAGCAAGCCCAGTGTAAACGTAAGTGAAGGGGTTATGCACCTTCACTCTATAATATATAAAGAAGCCTCCTATGCAAAAAACAATAGATCTTTTACGTGCTCATGGCGAACTTCGTGAAATCCACGATGAACTCGACATCTATCTGGAAATCCCCCATATTGCCTATGCTGAAGTAAAAAAAGAGGAGTCCAAGGCTCTTCTGTTCACCAAGCCTGTTAATAAAAAAGAGGGGGCAAAATTCAAAGATCCGGTGCTCATGAACCTTTTTGGCTCATTCGAGCGAACAGAGCTTCTTTTCGGGCGTTCGGTTGAGGGTGTGGCGGAAGAGATTGAGAATCTTCTTCATATGAAACCTCCCTCTTCGATAAGAGACAAGTTTTCTATGTTGGGAGATCTTTTCAGTCTCAAGAATATCTTCCCCAAACGTCTAAAAGGCGAGGGTGTCTGCCAGGAGGTAAAACACTTAGGCAATGATGCCGATCTCAGCAAACTTCCTATTTTAACGACATGGGAAGGAGACGGAGGGGCCTTTATCACCATGGGCCAGGTCTATACACAGAGCCTAGACGGTGAGCTGGTTAACCTTGGTATGTACAGACTTCAGATGTATGATAATAAACATCTGGGTATGCATTGGCAGATACACAAGGACTCGTCCCACTTTTTTGACCAATATCAGCGCGAAGGAAAGAAAATGCCTGTCTCTATTGCCATCGGCGGAGACCCTCTTTATACCTGGTGTGCCACGGCACCGCTTCCATATGGGGTGAACGAGCTTCTGCTTTATGGGCTTATCACTAAAAAACCCGCCCGTATTGTGAAGTCGCTGACCACGCCTCTGTATATACCGGAGGATGCTGATTATGTGATCGAGGGCTGGGTGGACCCTACAGAATTGAAAGTTGAAGGACCTTTTGGGGATCATACGGGGTATTATACGCTGGAGGAACCCTACCCCGTTATGGAAGTCTCTGCTATTTCTCATAAGAAACGGCCTGTCTATCTCGCCACCGTAGTAGGAAAACCGCCTTTGGAAGACAAGTTTATGGGATGGGCAACGGAGCGTATCTTTTTACCGTTGCTAAAGACCAATGCTTCTGATCTTATTGATTATCATATGCCGGAAAACGGGGTTTTTCATAACCTTATACTGGCGAAGATGAAACCTCTTTATAAGGGTCATGCCAAGCAGTTTATGCATGCCTTTTGGGGTGCAGGACAGATGAGTTTTGTAAAACATGCTCTTTTTGTCGGAGAGGATGCGCCGCGGCTTAATAATTATGAGCCGATAGCGACGTATATCTTAAACCGTTTTCATCCTTCGCGTATACTGATCTCTGAAGGTATCACGGATGCCTTGGATCACTCCAGTCCCGAGGCCCTCGTAGGCGGTAAACTGGGTATCGACTGTACAGGTGCCCCTATGATAGAAGCCCCGGAAGTCTTGAACGATGATGTGTTGCTTACAAAACTTCAAGAGTGCCACAATTCAATCAAGGGAGTCCGTCAGCATATGCGCCGTACACGCAACCCTGTCACGGTAATCGGTGTAGCTAAGACGATGCAGATGAAAGGGTTGTTTGAGAAGATAAACCCGCTTGGCCCGAACCTGCGCATTGTTGTCTTTGTCGATGCAAATGGCAATGATCTGGATAATCCTTATATGCTAGTGTGGCGTGTGGTAAACAATATTGATGCCGGACGTGATATATTTATCTCCGGTGATATGGTCGGTATCGACGGCACTAATAAAAACAGTCTTGACGGGTTTGAACGTGAATGGCCGGGGGATGTAGAGTGTACACCCGGAGTGCTTCACTCCCTTAGGGAACGCGGCATTTTGGATGTTGATGAGGCATTTATAGATAAGTTTCAGTTATAAAATCGGCTTAAACCTGTTTCATGTTTCATTTTCACTCATACCCGGTAATTATTTGATTTTTTTATGCTCTTGGGTACATTCGTTAATTCTCTTTTGGCAGTTTTAAGTCTTTAGGTATTAGAATAGAGATAATCAATAAAATAAGATTAAGAAAACCTGTGTCCGGGTCTATTTTTCTCGCCTTAGATGGAGTGTGTTTATGAGATTTCCCCTTGCCTTAATGTTTGTTCTCTCTCTATTTTTTCTTCCCGCCTTAGAAGCTGCAGTATATAAAGGTCAAAAGACATATGTGAAAAAATGCCGTAAATGTCACGGTGGTGGACAGCAGGTCGCTGCCAGCAAACGTATGAAAGATTGGAAAAAACTTCTTAACAAGAAGAATAAGGGCGCTTTGCTCGCCAAACTACACCTGGAAAACAAGAAAGCAAAAAAGTCTTGGAAATATTTTGACAGTAAAAAATATCGTAAACGCGCACGTCATCTGCGTGATTTTATGGTAGAGTATGCAAAAGACAGCGGCAACGTTCCCGCTTGTAACTAGTCTTCTTCATGCGGCTTTCGATAGGCTATCGAAAACCGCACTCTTCCAAGATCTTTTTTCGAGTATCCATACAAAAGATAATGTAAATGTGTAAAATTTTTTTTCACCGTCTTTTTTTCTTCTATGTTTCGCTCTTCATGCTTAGCGGGTGTGCACCGGTTCTAGGCCCTCATGATGATGTGGAGTACTCTTTGGATGAGCGAAAAGAGTTAGAAGCACTACGAAATACAGACAGACTTTTTGATCAGATGAAAGATCTTGATGTTGTCTTGTATTTTACGAAAGAGGACTTTTCCACTCTGATCAATGAAACTTTCAAGAACTTCTCAGAGCATTTCGTCCATTTGGATGCCCCGGGGTTTTCCAAGGTCTCTTTCGAAGAGATTCAACTCCATCTTTCAAATCAAAGCGCCAGATCAAGGATAGGTTTTTCATTTGAGGTCGATGCCTTAAAGCGTCAGATATTCGGGTATTTAATAGCAGAACATAAGCTTCAAGCAGGCACAGATGAGTTTAGAGTGAGCACACATTTTGATGAGATCATCTTAGATAGAATAGACGAGAACGAGGAGTTGGAGGAGAACAGCGAGAACAGAGAGCTTATTGCAGCCTCGGTAAAAAACTTTATGCATACGCTTAATATTGAAACGATAAACACGCCTCTGGTCATACCGGTTGATATGAATGTTCTAAAGAACATCAACGGCAAAGATATACTCTCTTCTGCCGACTATAAACTGCATTCGGCCAGAGCCGTTAACATGCAGACAAAGATGGAGATTTATCTGCCTTATATATCTGAAGAGGGGGTCGTTCTTTTGGGTGCGAGTGAGCTTAAAGAGCCGAAAATTAAAGAAAGCAGTGAAAACCTGGCTGAACTCCATCAGCTACTGAAAAGCAAGATAGACTCAGCCTTGCTTGAGAAGATGGGAATCTCCCTAGAGACACTTCAAAAATACTCCTCTTATTATATGAGCAAGGAATTTCTTGCCAACCAGATGAATAAGGCCCTTAGCAAGATGGACCTGCGTATCATCAATAAGTCTTTCCTTAAGATCCCTGAGGCAGAAAAACACTTCACCAAAGATATCCTTTTCTTTGACAGGGAACGTCTGCCCTCATGTGAAGGTGTGAAGGCAGAGTGCAAAGATCGTCTGCGTTCATGCGAGGGTCAATGTCAGCAGAAACATGGAGCGCACAACTGTATACAGTGTGATAATATGACCAATCCATTCGAGCAAGTGCGCTGTATCAGCAACCTTGAGGCGTGTAAGTCAAAAGAGGAGTTTCATCTGTACGAGTGTCATAAACGAGAAAATTTGTGCGAGCTTGAAAACAACGAGATTCAGACCTCTTGTGATATTGAAAACCTGAACTCCGTTGCACAATGTACTGAGAAAAAAGAGAAACTTCTTTTCGTTAATGACGAGATCGTACTGGCGAAGCTGAACATAGACTTTGATATTGCCAACTCGTATGCTGTTCAGCGGATAGGCCAAATTATATTTGACGAGAGCCTGGAGAGACTCGAGGTGATACGCGATATACATATCAGTGTGGATTCAAAACTCAAAGTCGGTCTGATTCACGGCAGATATGATGATATCAACTGCTCTTTAGAGATGAATGAGGCTTTGTTGACGCATTCCCAATTCGATTATGTAGAGCAAAAAATAGAACTTCCCCTCTTCACGCAAAGAGCCAAGGATGGAAAAATGATGATAAAGGCTATCAGCAGACCAGACTTTATCTCTGTCAGTCTGAAAAACAGACCTTACGAGAAGTTGCTTCAAAGAAAAGAGTTCGTCTTACAGTGTAGGTATCAAGGCTGTCTCTTATAC
>CAXGZT010000107.1:0-8586 GCA_964014335.1 uncultured Campylobacterales bacterium
ATCAACAGACCCGTAAAGCCCATAAATCCCACAAATTTCCAGCGGCCCTTATGTCTGGGCGCCAATTTTTCAAAAGCCCCTACCCCGTCCAAACGTCCCATATATCCCACAAGCATCTCTGCAATCATCACAGAAGAACCGATCACAAGAACCGTCATAAGATAGACAAGGACAAATGCGCCTCCCCCGTACTCTCCGGCTATATAAGGAAACTTCCAGATATTACCTAAACCGACAGCAGATCCTGCCGCTGCCAAGATAAAGCCTAATTGTGTAAAACGTGCTATTTTCATCGGTATGCTTCTTTCATAAATAATGCAAGATTATACTCAATGCATGTTTAAAAAAGTTGGCTTCATACTTATTTTCATATTTAAGCATAAAAGTATTGACAATAAGAAACCTTTTGTATATAATTTCGCCTCATCAATTTTATTGTTGAACAGTGTCGGGGCGTAGCTCAGTATGGTTAGAGTACCTGGTTTGGGACCAGGGGGTCGAAGGTTCGAGTCCTTTCGCCCCGACCACTTTTATTTTTAACTTTTTCTTTTTTAATATGGTGAGATTAGCTCAGCTGGTTAGAGCACTGGTTTGTGGTGCCGGGGGTCGCGGGTTCGAATCCCGTATCTCACCCCATAGAATTAAATAACAACGAAAACTTGAAAATAATACTTTTTAAACAGTGCGCGCCCGTGGCTCAACTGGATAGAGTAACGGACTTCGAATCCGTTGGTTACAGGTTCGAATCCTGTCGGGCGCACCACCTAATATGCGCTCTTAGCTCAGCTGGATAGAGCAACGCCCTTCTAAGGCGTAGGTCAAAGGTTCGAATCCTTTAGGGCGTACCACTTTTTGATATTGTTAATTCTGTTTTATACGCGGATGTGGTGAAATTGGTATACACGCTAGACTTAGGATCTAGTGCCGCAAGGTGTGGAGGTTCAAGTCCTCTCATCCGCACCATTTATAAAGCAGACCTAACAATATCAATTCTTTCTATAACAACGTGCGCGGATGTGGTGAAATTGGTATACACGCTAGACTTAGGATCTAGTGCCGCAAGGTGTGGAGGTTCAAGTCCTCTCATCCGCACCATTTAAAGCCATCTTACTCTTTAAGAAACTTCAAACGATTTTACAAACTTCTAGAAACTAATCTCAAAACCATGCTACCGAAAAGAATACCTTTTAGCTGATATCGTAAAGATGTCTAAGATATATACCACACAACCTTTTTTTAAAGGTCATGTCTTGTCTAATTAAAAAGAGAGAAAGTTATTCTGTAGGTTGATCGGGTGTGCTTGGGTTTTTAGCAACTGACGAACGGACATCTTCATTCTCGTCATTTCGTAATACGTCTAATATCTCAATTGGCGTATTCGGATTAACCGCGACAGATGACCTTGTATTTTCATCTTCGCTTTCACTGAGCTTAATTAAAAGCCCAACCGGTGTATTTGGATTTCCAGCGATCCAGTATGACATATCACTGTCTTTACTAAGCTCAAGTAATACCTCAAGTGGCGTATTTAGGTGTTCCGCAACAAACTGTTTTACTAATGGGGTCTCATCTTGACTCAGTCTGCTTAATGTTTCCGCTGATGTATTCAGATGTGCTGCCACACGTACACGTACAAATGGGTTTTCATCTTGACTTAATTCTTCTAAGACCTCAGCAGGTGTATTTTCATCTTGCGTTAACGCTAATGCTTCTGTATTTATCATAATTTATTACCTTTATGGTTTTTAATCTGTTTAACCGATTAATCAATTGGCGAATTGTAGCTTTTAATCTCTTAAATATTTAAGCCTTCAAACCAAGTAGTAATTGAAAATAATTAAAATATAAAACTAAATAATGAAGGATATTAGTAAGTCTTCTTTCACTAAGATGTCAGTATAATGGCGAAAAGGAAAATGATGGAAGAAATAAGCACCCTACTGCAGAAGTATAATAACTTTAAATATGAGCAGATCCGCTCAGTTCAAAACCTTTCGGACTCTTCGAAACTTGTTACTCTTGTAGTCCTCGATGACGAAGGAGAAGATGTAAATACCATTAAACTTGAGTTTAACGGTATCAAAAACTCTAGAATATTAGAAAACAGTGTACTCCCACTGCTCGATATGACCAGCGGTATCAGTATTCTCAGAGAAAACGACCTATATGGCTTTGCCATTGGAAGCGATACAGCTATGCTACATGTTCATAACGCACCTCTGTTTATCATCGCTTCAGATATTAAAATTGTTGAAGACAACTAAAATATCCACTGGTAAGAACTCCCACTAGACAGACCGCGTCTTAAAATACTGTTTAAGTATGCTCACGGTGGGCCGCAAGGGACTCGAAAAAACCTATTTATCTATTATTATTTTATTTGTCTAATTCAAAAGAGTAATAAGCGTACAGATAAGTTGTGCTATTATCCCAAAAAATTTGCATTATTATAGTTAAGGAAAAGAGATGACAGAAGGAAAAGTATTAACATTATATATGACTATGCCTGATATGATGCGTTCCGGGCACCGTATGAGAGTTGATGACATTGAATGTGACGAAAATGGAATCATGGGTAGTCGAGACCATGAAAATGGGACTGAGCGCCCTTTGGTTCTGATTTCAAAAAAGAGCTATGACATCATCGAAGAGGCAGAACTTGCATTTGAAAGAGGCCTTTTAATGGAAGACATTTATGTGGATATCGATCTTTATCACCTTAAAGCGGGTTCTGTTATCGAGATAGGCGATATGCTTCTTGAAGTGACTGGATTATGTGAAGACTACCGTTATCTATATGCTATCGCTCCTGAACTCCCTGATCTTATTCGTGGACAACGCGGTCTTTTCGTAAAACCTATAGAATTCGGAAGAATCGAAGTTGGAGATGACGTAATAGTAGTCAAAGAGGCTTAAGATGAAAACAGGTATTGGAATAGACTACAGCAACATCTGCAAGGACTATAATACAGTATATTTGGATAGAGATAATACGGATCCAGCTACCAAAAAGTGTATGAAACAGGTACTTACTTGGAGTCATGATTTTTTATCTGAACTCTTAGAACACTTTGATTATAAGATTCATAATGTGAGTTCAAGTGTACCTGTAAAAGTCGATGATGTATCTTCAAAAAGGTTTCTTTTTTACTCTCTTGAAAAAGAGATCATGCTGCAAAGCTATACTATATCAAAAGAGTATGTAGAGTATGAATCACTTGCCGCTTGGGAAGCTGATGAGGGTGATACCATTTTGATTCAAAATGAAGAGGATGGCGGTAGCGTTATTCTTTTTGTTAATGAGAACTCTAAAGAGTATAAATGGATTATGGATACGTTAAAAGAGTTCTCTCTTGATGAAGTCGTTTTTGAGGCTGTTAAGTAGATACCCTTTTAGGCTGGAGCGGACAGTAGTCTAGTCCGCTGTACAAGAGGTTTATTTTAAGCCGTTAACCTGTTTATAGATTCTTTTTACAAAACTTGGTTTAAGACCTGCAATTTTAAGATCGTCTATCTCTTCTTTGATATGATCCTTTTTAATTGCAATAAGTGTTTTTAATCTATCCGTAAAAGCCGCTTTTACCTCTTCGTTAAAATCACCCTCATATTCAGGATATGCAGAACTTAATTTTTCTACTACATCAGATAGCGTACTATTTTTAATGAGGTCTAATTGCTCTTGTGGGTGTGTTTTTTGAATTTCAACCTTATGTGTCCACGTTGCAACTAAAATGCCTTGAAGCTCTTTCTCATAATCTCTCTGCTCATCAGGAAGCTCCTTAGTCAATGCCGTAGCCAGTTCTTCTATCTTGTTAGCGTCGACAACTTCTAATTCCGCTTCAAATGATGCTAACTCTTCTTCATATTCATAGGCGTCTTCATACAATTTTGCCAGTTCAATGTTTTTTGGATTATGCTCGGGACCTTTTTTAGCAGCCGCTTCATCTTTCTTTTTTTGTTCTTCAGTTTCATCTTGAAAAGCATCATTCTCATCTGCTGAAAGAAAAGCTTTTAGCTCATCCATTGGTCTCTCCGTAAAGTTTTTCTAAAGACGCGTGATGGATACCATATAAGTGTATCCATAAACTTTTCACTCTCGTGAAACCGCCTCTGTTTAATTTTCGCATTTTAGATTAAATTGTCGTAATTTGCAATTAAACCACTAAGCTTAAGAAATAAAATCAACTCCGATAAAGATAGGCTTTCATACTATTTGGATTGACACTTCAATGCATAATCTTTATTTACCTCGGCGATAAACGCGTCTGTAAACTTCTCCACTATCTCTTCGTCATCATCTTCATCATAATGATACTCTACAAACCCAAAAAAGTCATCAGAACTAATCTTATACTCATACAGTTTGTCAATCGCTTCCTTATAAGAGTCGTTAAGAAACAGGCCTGCTATCTCTTCTCCCTGACAATCGTACTCCGGATGACTCGTCTTCTTGAAACACTTTTGCTTATGCAGCATGGCTTCAAGTTCGTCAAGCCTGTTTCCTTGCTCTACTGAAGCAGCCCCACTTTTTAAAATCTCCATGATTAGCTCTTGCATCTGTGCTAATATTCTTGACTGTTCACTCATTATATCTCCTTCTTCATCTCTTAGAAAAACTTTTTTAATACTTTATATTGGCCTAGCAACTGCAAAACCATATGCTCAAAATTATCTTTATTACTATAAACGCCGTAATTATATCTTGTTCTTACAATTTAAGGTTAAAGATATTTATGAGGACAATCTGTCCAATATGATATTTCAACGGTTTGTGCGATAGAAAACAGGGGCGGTGCATTTATTGAAAATGATGCGTGCAGAAAAAACCTGTTTCTACCTTTATGAACATGCCCGAGTAGATCACTTGAGATTCATCCTCAGAGAAATATTTATCATTGATCAAACTTTTTGTATCCTTAATTGTTTTCATTGGTTTTAGTTTATATATTATTAGTTAACTTATTTTGTTACTATTTATTTAGAGTGGCAATTGGGATATGCTCTAGACGATATCTCAATGCAACAGTATTTAAAGCATATTCTTTTAAACGATATGCTCAAGATACATAAGGAGGACTCTTATAAAAAGTGAACTCAAAAAAAAGCTGAAACAATAGTCTATACAAAGTAAATTCCCTTGAAGGAGGACGTTATGGTTGTAGGTCAAAAAGAGAGATTACAAAGAGCGGTAGGGCTTATTGATAATATTGCAGTATCCCCTGATGTCAACATTGACTATTTTATTCCGGGGGTTTTGGTAACTCCAGGTGCAGATGGTAGTGGCGAGAGAGGAGGTCCATATGTTCAGTTCACCTATAAATCGAATGGTGTGGATCCTCATATACAGCATATGCCTTTGACCCACGGCTATCTTGATAAAGAACCCGAAGATTTGGCGAATTTGGTCACCTTTTCTTTAGAGCGATTTATGGAAGAGATTGATTCACGTCAATATGGTGCACAATAGACACCTTACTATAGAGTTATAGATAAATATAACTTTATAGTCCAAAACGTCAATACTCACTATTCATACTAATGGGTGAATGGAGTAGGACGTGGCAGAGATGTCTAAGCCGGCTATATTATTTGAGGAGAAACTGTCATGGAAAAAGTAGTTATAGAGAAACTGGAAGAACTTGTAGAACTTCTGAATGATCCAGATGAAGTTGTATTGATAAAAGAAGTTAAAGAAAAACTGGAAAAAATCCTACTGTTTGCGCATAATCCGAAAGAAATTTCAAAAGAAAACAAAGAACTTAAAGAGAGAATGAAAGAGATTATAGGACTTGTCAATAAGACAATGATCGATCTCGAGGTTAACGTTGATTATTGCATACCTGAAGTAGCAACTACATCAGAGGCTTGTGATATATCGGGCAACCCTCATATTTTGCTGACATATCCCAAGGATGAATATACTACACATACAAAGAAAGTCAGTTTAAGCAAAACGGCTCTGCAAAGCACACCTGAGGACTTAACTAAACATGTTATTCTCGCGATTGAAGAGTTTAAAGATGAGATGGACGATATACAGATGGGTTAAAAAGATTGATATTTCTGTGCAAACAAGACATAGATTGGCAGACTCCATTCTACTATGAAAGGATGTGATGAAGATGTCTAAGTTGGCTATGTTATTTTAGGAGAAAGGTCATGGACAAAGTAATGAAAGAGAAGCTGGGAAAAGTTATAGAACTTGTGAATAGTGCAGTGGACGACCCTGATATTGACATTGACTATTGCATACCTGAAGTACAGACAGCATCACAAGCTTGTGATGTACCGGATGATCCTTATATTCTGGTGACATATGCTGTGAATGAAAATACTAAACCCACCTATAAAATCCCTGTGTTAGGAAGTACAGCCGATCTTGAAGGGACAGCTGAAGAAATAGCTAAGAGAGTTACTTTCTTCATTGAAGAGTTTAAATATGAAATAGATGATGAACGTTATGGACAAAGTGATTAAAGAAAAACTGAAAAAAGTTGTAGAGCTTGTGAATAATGCAATGGTCGATCCTGACATAGACATTGACTACTGCATACCCGGAGTAGAGACAACATTAAAGAATTGCGATGAATTTGGTGATCCGTATATTTTGGTGACCTATGTTGTGAGTGAATATACTAAACCCACACATAGAATCCCTTTATTAGGGAGTACAGCTGATCTCCATGGTACACCTGAAGAGATAGCTAAGCAAGTTACTTTCTTCATTGAAGAGTTTAAAGGCGAAATAGACTCTGTTGAGATGGGCTGAGAACGCCTCTCTTTTTGTCTAATCATTGGAATTTTTTTTATGTTAGAATATATTAATAAGATGCGGCAGAGATGTCCAAGTTAGCTATATTATTTTAGGAGGAACGTCATGAACAAAGTAATCAAAGAGAAACTGGAAGAACTTGTTGAACTTCTAAATGACCCGGACGAGGTTGTTATAGAAAAAGAAGTTAAAGAAAAACTGGAAGTAATTCTATCACTTCTGGACAACCCTGAAGAAACTGCAAAGGATAAAATAGCACTACAAGAGAAGCTGGCAAAGGTTGTAGCACTCGTGAATCATGCGAGGGTTGACTCTGACATTGAGATTGAGTACTGTATGCCTGAATTAGAGGAAGCATCAGAGGCCTGTGATGTACCGGGTGACCCTTATATCTTGGTGACATATGTTGTGGCTAAACATGATGAGCGAAAACGCAAGATCCGTTTAAGAGACACAGCTATCCGAAGAAATACGCCTGAGGATTTAGCCAATCAAGTTACTTTTTCCATTGAAGAGTTTAAAGGAGAGATAGATTCTGTAGAGATGGGCTAAGTCCTATCTCACTGAAAAATCTCATTTGACCTGAAAAAATTTATCTTTCCATACAAATAAGGCATAGACCAATAGATACTATTAAAGCGGTGCTTAAAATTCTGCTGTGTTTAACGATAATCTCGCACAAATCATTTTAAAGTATACAGAACACAAAGGGACCCATCCATGACAGAGCTCAAATCCTATTGAAAGTTATATACATGAACTTATTTGTAAATGCCTTCTTTTAATTCTTTAACTAAAAATCCTCGTCATCATCTTCATCGTCAATGCCAAGGTTCTCTATAAATTGCTCAGCAAGTACTTCAGCTTTTTTGTAGAATTTGTCAGAAATTTCTGGGACAAACAGTTCGTCAAGAGTCTCTTTAAAAAGTTTTAACCATCTCTCAAACATCTCGCGATCAAGTGGTCCTATAAAGGCATGCGGAGGATAAGGGTGACCGCCATATGGTGACATACCCGTCATCATCAACATCCAAAAGTTGTATAAAGTATTCAAATGTTCATGCCATTTGCCGTTTTTCAGATCATTTCCCAAGGCTTTGATGAAAATGGGTGCTAGCATATCATCTTCAAGTACGCTGGCATAGAACTTACGTACCAGTTCTTCTATCTTACCTCTATCTACTGTGTCGTAAGGCATAGTATCTCCTAATATTAATGATGAAAGTATAACTATAAAACAATGGATCTGTGTCTATCTTATCAATCTTATACATGATTTTCTATATCCTGTTCGCTATAGGTCGCTGTTTTATTGTGTAACTATTCTACTCATATCGACAACGTCCAACTGCTCCGATATTGCCAATAGTGTCACTATTATACTCATATGGAATAATTTCATATTCCTCTGATATTCTTGATTAACCAGATTTCGAGTCTGACCGAGACCCCCCTGTTTTATACTTCAAAGCTCTCTGGCTTCACCCCTGTTCAGTCCCTTCATGCTGTAGTTTCGGCAAGTGATCGGGCTGGTTTTCTGTTCTCTTCTTTAAGATCTCGGGTCTCATCTTTGATAGGTTTTTCTCATCCCCACCGCACCAAAATCCAATGTAGCATTTAATACGTTTAAAGGTTTTTTTCGATACTATTAGCCACAAATTCATGTTATTCAAAGATTCGGTAGATGATACTTTCTGTCTGAAAAGCTTTGATATCTAACTTTAAGACTTATCATAAGGCTTATCATTAGATGTAGAATTTAAAAATGTTTTATGCACTTTTAGTGTAATTTTCGAAACTTTTTCATATAAAGG
>CAXGZT010000108.1:0-8399 GCA_964014335.1 uncultured Campylobacterales bacterium
AGATCAATGTGGGTCTCGTGGGCTCGGAGATGTGTATAAGAGACAGAGCTCAAAGAGCTACTTTTTTTAAAATCGATAGAGTGGGATATGCAGATGCCCCGCGTTGATGTGAACATGGAAGACAACTGTAAGATGATGCAAGACGCCTTTGAACCGATATTGCGAAAAAAGAGTGTACAGGTAGAGTCCAATTGGGAAAAAAGCTTTGTTATCCACACCTATAAAGACGCCATGCAAAAAGTACTGCAGGCCGTTTTCGAAAATATATTTATCCATACCAGGCAAGACTCCACGATCTATGTCCAGGCCAGGCCCAATGAGATCTTTATCAAAAATGAGATCGGAGGCGGAGACGACGTCCCGCTCTTCTCGTCTTATATCGGTATGAAGATGATAGAACGTCTCTCCAGCAAGTTGGCCTATGAGTACAAGACATCTTCGGATGAGAAGTATTTCTATACGCGATTGATCTTTCATTCCATGGACAATGAGAGTTGCCAGATATGACTTTTTTGACGCAGTTCTATTATGAGAAGAGATGGAGCAGGGTTTCTGCAAAAGAGGTCTTGAGGCTGATTCAGGAGGAGTTTCCGGAGATTCCGGCCGAGGGGACCTTTGAACATGTTCAGCGTGAGTGCAAAAAAGGCAAGACCGTTGCCGTTGGAGGGTGCCGCTTTAAAGAAGAGCCGGCTTCTGGGAACGAGTCCGAGTAGAAACCTTTCTATTCTTTAAGAAGCAACACCCTATAATTTCGCAATTAAAATTCAGGATACACAATGAAAATTATTCTTCTTGGCGCCCCGGGTGCAGGTAAAGGTACTCAGGCCCAATTTCTTACAAAAAAATATGATATTCCGCAGATCTCTACGGGGGATATGCTTCGTGCCGCGATCAAAGCCGGCACGGATATGGGGAAAATGGCAAAAGAGTTTATGGATGCAGGTAAACTTGTCACGGATGAAATCATCATCGGTCTTGTGAAAGACCGCATTGCCGAAGATGACTGTAAAAACGGCTTTTTATTAGACGGCTTTCCTCGTACAATTCCTCAGGCGGAGGCAGTTACGGCTGCCGGAATTGAGATTGATGCATGTATCGAGATCGATGTTCCGGATGATGAGATCGTCAAGCGTATGTCGGGCCGTCGTGTTCACCAGGATTCCGGCCGCAGCTACCACCTGGTATACAACCCGCCAAAGGTAGAGGGCAAGGATGATGAGACAGGCGAAGAGCTTATCCAGCGTCCTGATGATAAAGAAGAGATCGTAAAAGACCGTTTAAATGTCTATCATGAGCAGACACAGCCTCTTGTGGACTACTATCAAGCACAAGCAGGCAAGATCGAGGATCTGCAGTATATCCGTGTTGACGGAACAGAAGACATTGCAATCGTTCAAGAGACGATCACAAGTAAACTTGCCTAGCTAAGAGAGGGCGACTCTTCGCTCCTGCTCTTTGGGCTTATTCGCTAAGCGATGGCCTGCTCATCCCTCCTTGCTCACCAGCTCTTTTTTTAAAATATTTTCCCAAACCTTATAGGCCTGTGGTGTCAGATGAATGCCGTCGTTTGTATAGGCATCTTTTAAACCTTTTTTTTGCTTGTCCAAAAAATGCGGATACATATCGATCAGCTGTACATCATGGGATTTCACTTCCGTTTTAAGCCATCTATTAAAGCTCCTGATATCCTGATTTATGGCCCTGGTTTGAGGCACATCAACAACAGGTAAAAGGGTAAGAAGAAATACTTCTTGATGCTCTGCGAAATGATTTAAGATCTTTTTGTAGTTTTTTTGGATCTGCTCCAGCGCTGTCCGGTTTAAAATATCATTGACCCCTATCATCAACACGACACGCTTAGCTTCAGATACCAGATGCATACGCGAAAGGACTCCGGCACTCGTGTCTCCGTCGATACCCATATTGGATGCACCGAGGTTTGACCAGTTATGGCGCATGGTCAACGAGTCCCCAAGAAAGACAAGGCTCGGTTTTTTCATCTCTTTAAACTCCTGAAGTTTGGTGTCGTAAAAGCTTTTGTAAGGTGCGGCATCTGCTAAAGAGAAACAGACGAGCAGGCTAAGGGTGAGGAACTTTAACATTGGAGTTGAGTAGAAAACCGATGATCAGGACCAGGAGTAAAACGCCGAAGGCCGGCAGAGCGAGATAGACATTGGCTAAAAAGACCAGCCACAAGAGGATGGCTCCCAGCGGAGTCGGTACACCCGTGAAAAACTTTTCTGCTTCGCCCGGATCGGCTTCTATATTGAACTGGATAAGACGGCGAAGACCGGAGATAACATAGTAGACGCTGCCCAGACCGGCCAAGATCATCAGCATCGTGCCTTGACCTTCGAAGACAGCCTCGAAGATCAGAAAGATCGGCATCAGGACAAAGGTCAAAAAATCGGCAAAAGAGTCAAGCTGTACGCCGAACTCGTTTGAAAGATTGTATTTTCTAGCGATCTTACCGTCGAAAATATCAAAGGCCCCGCCCATCCATGCTAAGACAACGGCAAGGAAAAAGTTCTGTTGGGTGATGAAATAGACAGCCATCAGCCCAAAGGTGATATTCCCCATTGTGATGAGATTCGCCATATTGAAATGGTTTTTAGCGTTAAACAAAAACTGCATGCTCTTCCTTATTTGGATGGAATTATATCGAAATCATTGAAAAGAGGATATAGTTTCAGCCTGATAAGTCTAATGCGATGTTTATAAGGCAGATAGTTTGGTTCTAGCAAAGAGCAAAATACTTTCGACTAGTATCTATGCATATGGCTAGACAAAGATGGAAGGTTGAAATGAGAATATCTGCAGTAGTTTTATCGATTATACTGACTGTCTCGTCGCTGCATGCATTGCATGATTACAGATGCACGGAGAGGTCTTTATGTGAACTCCAGGAGTATAAAAAGGCTTCCTCCTTGGATGAGGCTTTTTCCGAAGGAAAAGTCGAAGGAGAGATCCGTCTTGCCTATATTGACCAAGACAATCACGCAGAGGGGACTAGGGATACCCATGCTACCTCAATCGGGGGGCAATTGAAGTATGAGACGGCAAAGTTTCATCATATCTCTCTGGCCGTTTCAGCCTTTGTATCTCAAAAGATGGCTGCTCTAAGCGGTGATCAAGAGAAGGGTGAATTGAACCCTGACTTTTTTGATGCGGATGGGAACTCCTTTGTGTATCTGGGAGAAGCGTATGCCCATTATGGCTATAAGCAGTTTGATCTTCGAATCGGACGTCAAAAAATCGACACTCCCTTAAATGACAGGGATGATATACGTATGCTGCCCAATACCTTTGAAGCTCTTATGGCCGGATACGGGGGGATAAAAGACTTTGTCTTTGCCGGCGGATATATCAGACGATGGGCAGGATTTGATTCGGGAAGTGACATCTCAAGGTTTAAGACGGTTCCCGGAACTATCGATGCCACGGGTGAAGAGGGAGAGGGTGTATTCCTTCTGGGGGTAATGAATGAAAGCCTTGAGGAGACTGAGATACAGGCCTGGTATTATGATTTTGACAAGCAGGCGGACGTGTTCTATCTTGATGCTGTCTATGGAACCGAATACGACAGCGGTCTCGGCGTTGAAGCCGGTGTCCAGTTTGGAAACTATCAAGAGAAGTCATCTTCGAGGATCGAAGGTGATGTGTACGGAGGAGTGCTCGGCCTCGGTATTGCAGGCGTGAGCTTAGGCGCTGCCTTCAATGATGTCGATACGAACAGAGGCAAGAGCATCATCCTCGGTTACGGCGGTGGCCCTTATTTCACTTCGATGGAGGAGATGACTATCGATGCGATCAATGATACCCGGGCTTATGTCTTCTCGGTAGAGGTCGATTTTAGCAGACGTATGCTTGAGGGCCTAAGCCTAGCCTATGCTTACGGGAAGTTTGAGGGAAATGACGGAGCGGGAGATGCAAGGGAGTATGTAGAGAACGATATTGTCCTGAGTTACGGTATCGGAGAAAACACTTATATTGAAGCTAGTTATGCCTCTGTTGGGGACAGGGTGAACAGCGGTACGGCAGATACAGGGTATGACCGTGTTCTGGTCCGGGCAAACTATACTTTTTAAAGTATAAAGGGAAATAAACCTTATCGTAGAAAACACAGCTCTGCCTGGTTTTCTACCGGTTTACGGTGAGCTTCATCTATCCTTCGGTATCGTTTTTTCGGTATCGTTTTATGACATTTTAAAATGATTTTTATTATCATTACGTAAATATAAAGTTTTTTAAAGCAGCAAAGAATGAAAAATTTAACGCAATGTGAAAAGGGTACTGCTTGCAAGGTGGTAAAACTGCATGCAAGCGGTCCGCTTAAACAGCGTCTTCTCTCTTTCGGGATGGGAA
This sequence comes from uncultured Campylobacterales bacterium, assembly GCA_964014335.1. GTDB lineage: Bacteria > Campylobacterota > Campylobacteria > Campylobacterales > Sulfurimonadaceae. The sequence continues at coordinate 4,366 of CAXGZT010000108.1, forward strand.
GGGGTGTCGGCATAGAACTTCTGGAATACTCACCAGCGAAAAGTACGGTTGAGATAAAAATAGGAAAAATGCGTATAGCGCTTCGCAAAGAAGAGGCCGAGCTGATTGAGGTTGATACCGGTGAATAAGATTAAAATTGCCCTTGTAGGGCAGCCGAATGTCGGCAAATCCATGCTTATCAACTCTATTTCCAATGCGCATTTGCAGGTGGGGAACTTCACCGGAGTGACGGTGGAGAAGTCGGAAGTGCATTTCGAATTTCAAGAGTATGCTTTTACCGTTATCGACCTTCCCGGGACCTATGCTTTTACCGATTATTCCATCGAGGAACGTGTGACCCATGATTATCTCTGCAATGAAGAGTATGACCTCATTTTAAATGTCGTCGATGCGACAAACCTGGAGAAAAACCTTCAGCTCACGGCCGAACTGATGACGATGAGCAAGAAAATGGTTCTGGCCATGAATATGATGGATGAGGCTGATGCGGAAGGGATAGAGATTAACGAGAGGTACCTTGGCGAACTGACGGGCCTTCCTGTAGTAAAGGTCTCTGCTGTCGCCCAGACAGGCCTGGAAGAGATGCTCTATCTTGCTATCAAAACGCATAAGGCGGCTACGCAGGAGCAAAAACTTATCTTTTCCGAAGCCCTTGAAGAAGAGATCGTGACGATTACGGAGTATCTCGACAAACATAAGTTTAAAGCGAATATCTCTAACCGCAATATCGCGATCAACCTTCTGCAGCATGAGAAAAAGACCTACAGGACCCTGCATGACAATCCGATCTGGACAGAGCTTCAGCCGATCCTGATCGAAGCGGACAAACATATAGAGCTTCATCATGACACAGAAGATATCAAAGAAGTTTTCGCCGAGGAGTATATGGGCTTTAACCGCGGTGTGATTGCCGAAACAGTGAAGGTCAAAAAGCAGGAGATTTCACACCTGAGTATGACGGAGAAAATTGACAAGGTACTTATCCATCAGCTTTTTGGCATCCCGATATTTCTGTTTTTGATGTGGGGGCTGTTTCAACTTACCTTTGAGGTCGGTTCTATCCCAATGGATTGGATTGATGCCTTCTTTAGCTGGTTCGGAGATGTGGTCGGTAAAACGATCTCGAACGATGCCGTACGTTCCTTGATAGTTGACGGAATCATTGGGGGTGTGGGAGCCGTGGTTCTTTTTATTCCTAATATCGTGATCTTGTTTATCGGGATCGCCCTGCTTGAGAGTACAGGCTACATGTCGAGAGTCGCTTTTTTACTCGATGGGTTCTTTCATAAGTTCGGCCTGCACGGACAATCTTTTATACCCCTCGTCACGGGTTTCGGCTGTTCCATCCCTGCCTATATGTCGGCGCGCGTACTTAAAAATGACCGTGACAGGCTTCTGACACTCTTTATCATAGGGTTTATGTCCTGTGGCGCGCGTCTGCCCGTTTATGTTCTTTTTGCCGGAGCGTTTTTCTCAGAGTCCCAGGCCGGGAATATTCTATTTGCTATCTATATTTTGGGTGCATTGATCGGTCTGATGGCAGCGAAGGTGCTTCGTCTGACGGCCTTTAAAGGTCTGGACGAGCCCTTCGTAATGGAGATGCCAAAATACCGCCTTCCCTCGGTTAAACTGATCTGGCATACGGTAAAGACGAAGACTTGGATGTATCTGAAAAAAGCGGGTACCTTTATCGCAGCCGCCGCGATGCTGGTCTGGTTTTTAAGTAACTACCCTCACAAGCTTGAACTGGAAAGCTCCTTCGCCGCAAAGATAGAGCAGGCCAGCGGTGAGCAGGTCCGGATATTGGAAAACCAGCTTAAAGAGGAACTTTTGGAACAGAGTTACCTCGGGCAGATCGGAAAGTTTATCGAGCCGGTTTTTGAACCCTTGGGCTTTGACTGGAAGATGGCGGTCGCCCTTCAAACGGGTCTTGCGGCTAAAGAGGTGGTTGTTTCGACCTTAGGCGTTCTATACGCCTTGGGAGACGAGGTAGACGAGGAGAGCTCAGGCCTGGTGAATGCAATCTCTCAACATATTCCCTTTCCTGCGGCAGTTTCCTTTATTGTCGTGATCATGATCTATCTCCCGTGCCTGGCCGCCTCGGTAGTCTTTACCAAGGAGGCAGGCGGCATAAAGTATTTCTTTTATCTGTTTATGATGACTACGGTCGTCGCCTATATACTCGCCTTCCTCGCCTACAGGCTTACGCTTCTTCTTGTCTAAGCCTGGCTCAGGCTTGCTTACAGGCAACTCTGAACGTAAAGTTTCTCTATTTAATTTTTTCTGCTAAAATAGGTCCATGATAAAAATACTGATGATTGAAGACGATTATGAACTGGCCGAAGTCTTAAGCGAGTTTCTCGATGGCTTGGGGATGAGCATTGAAACCGAAGAAGATCCTTTTAAGGCATTAAGCCGGCTTAAGCTGGAAGAGTTTGATCTGGTCATCTTGGACCTCACCCTGCCGGGGATGGATGGACTCGAGGTGTGCGAAGAGATCCGCGCAAAACAGAATATTCCTATCATCATCTCTTCTGCAAGATCTGATATTCAAGACAAGGTCCGGGCTCTGGAACTGGGCGCGGACGATTATCTTCCCAAGCCTTATGACCCCAGAGAGTTGGAAGCACGTATCAACTCTGTCTTGCGCAGGTATGAAAACATCGATGTCTCTTCGGAGGTGGAACATTCTGATTTTGCTCTGGATGAAGCATCAATGGAGATACGTTACAAATCCGATCTGCTGGACCTGACCAATGCCGAATATGGTATCTTGGCCTTCATGATTAAAAAACAGGGCTTTGTGATCTCGCGTGAAGACCTTATTCATAACGTCGGTGCGATTAATGAAGAGAGTTCAAACAAAAGCATTGACGTCATGGTAGGGCGTATCCGCAACAAGATAGGCAACAAGGGCCTTATCGAGTCTATCCGTGGCATCGGGTATAAACTGCTCAAATAGACAGTTCAGCCCTTGCCTAGATACTCCATACTCATTACCGTCCTAATCGCCTTGATCGTAACGCTTAGTACGGTCAGTTTTACGGTTTGGGAGTTTTATAAACTAAACAGGCAGCAGTACCTCTCCAACATCTTTAGCAAAAATGAGCTTATCCGCCAGATCTACGGGGATGCTCTGCAGAGACAAAGTACTCTGTCGGTTTTCGAAGCAAACCTCGCGCGTTATAAACTCTCTTTGGAACGCGACTATAAAAAAAGAATCTCTATTGTCAATGAAGGCTATAAGGCACAAAAAGAGATTTTTGAGGTTCCAAACAGGTATATCGGCGGGAGCATAAGAGAGCTGAGTACTGCAGAGGTATTACAAGAGAGCTATATCGAGATGATAATTTATGACGACAAGGTCTATTTTTACCTCAAGACGCCGGGTGAATCTTTTCTGATCGAAGCCAAAGATCTTAAACCCTATTATATGGGGAATCTTCTTTATGCCTATATGACTATTGTCTGGATCATTCTTTTTTCATTCTTTTATATACTGCGCAGCTTTTATCCGCTTAAAAAACTGCGTGACAATATAAGGAAGTTTGCCGAGGGGGACCTTCAGGTCTCTTTTGAAGTAAAGGGAAAAGACGAGATTTCAGAAGTTGCCAATGAGTTTAATAACGCCGCCAGAAAAATCAACGTACTTATTGAATCACGAAACCTTTTTTTACGCAATATTATGCATGAACTTAAAACCCCGATTACCAAAGGCCGTTTTTCGGTGGAGATGCTAGAAGAGACCAAGTATAAGAGCCGGCTTTTAAATGTTTTCATCCGCATGGAGGGCCTGATAAACGAGATGGCTTTAATGGAACAGATCACCTCGGGATTTGAACAGACAAACGTCGAAGAGTACAGGGCGGTTGATGTCATCTCGGAAGCGTTGGATATGGGATTTTTTGAGCCTGAAAACTGTAGTTTGGATATTAGCAGCGAGCTGATGCTTGAGGTGGACTATAAACTCTTTGCCACCGCTATTAAAACTGTCTCTTATACACATCTCCGAGCCCACGAGACCCACATTGATC
>CAXGZT010000109.1:0-8391 GCA_964014335.1 uncultured Campylobacterales bacterium
GTGTATAAGAGACAGACACTATTTAACCTTAAATGAAGAGGGCATTATAGGCCCTGTGACGTAACCGTTTTGTAACTGTTTTTGGCTTGAGCCGAGTTTACAGCCGCAATAGATTTTTTACGATCTTCCCTGTTTTAGACAGGGGTGCCTCTTTGGTGAATTTTGCCAGAAGCGTTGCCTTTTGGGATAAATAGTGTTAGAATTATGGCAATTAAAATGAAATAATATGAAAGTTATAGAAAATGCAGACAGTGATAGAAGAGCTAAACGAGAGAATTGATGCCGTACTCAAACGGTATGAAGCGATGAAAAGCGAGAATGAGACCCTTCGTAATGAGGTCGTAAGCATGAAGGTTCAAAGCGAGGCTAAAGACCAGACTATCCAAAAACTTGAAGAAGAGAACGCGCTTAAGGATATAGAGATAGAAGAGATCGTGAAAAAGATAGAATCGGCTTTGGGATAGACGATGAGCAGAAAGATAACGCTTACCGTCAACTCGAGCCGTTTCGATATCGATCTGGAAGAGGGCTTTGCCGCCTATATGGAGAACGAGCTCGAAGAGAACTTCAACATACACGGGAACAATGACATCAAAGCGCTTTTGCAGGCTTATATCAAAAAAAGTCATGAACTCTACGAGTCAAAAGAGATGCTTCAGCGCACCCTTAAAAAGCTTGTCAATAACACACAATAGTTAACAAATAGTGAACAGTATTAGACGAAGTTTTTCAGTAATACATAAGTAAAATGAATTTATACTGCTGTTAAGGTTACTAGAGTGACCCATATTTTAAAACAAGGAGTAAACCATGAAAAGAAGTGGTTTTACTATGATCGAACTGATCTTCGTTATCGTTATCCTAGGTATTTTAGCAGCGGTTGCTATTCCTAAACTTGCAGCTACTCGTGATGATGCAAAGATCTCCAAGATGGCGTCTAATATTTCTACGTCTAAAACAGAGATCGGTGCTAGCATTGTTGCCTTAGGAACTAACCCTGCGAATCAGGCTGATTATGAAGCACGTTCTAACACAATCGCGGAAATGATTTCATCAGGTGATGCATCTATTGCTGGTACTGTTGTTAGTTTCCTTGACAGAGATAATGCTAATGAGGTCTGTATGACAATGGATATCAATGCGACGCACATCATTATGGCAGATGGTGCTGGTGCTAATCCGATTTGTACGGGTGTTAAAGCATTAGTCCAAGCGGGTAATGTTCAGATTAAAGGTAGCTCAGTCGTTTACTAAGCATATTTAAACATATGGAGGATTCCATATGTTTATGAAAGAAGTATATTATGGTTAGAAATGTCAAGAGTGCCTTTACCTTAATCGAAGTTGTTTTTGTTATTGTCATACTGGGTGTATTAGCAGCAGTGGCAATACCAAAGCTGGCTGCAACAAGAGATAATGCTTATATCTCCAAGATAACGTACAATATAATGACGATTGCTCAAGAAGTATCGTCATCTGCCATAGCAAAAGGCAGTGTGGATAGTAACTTGTCAAAAGGTTCCAATGTTTTAGCAATGCTGCTTTCTGTTGGAGAAGCTCAACTGAACATCCCGACAAAAGAGGCAACGGTTAAAGCTGGGAATGTCTCTGATTGTGTCAAGTTTCAAGTGGTCGCTTCGGGTATAGATGAAAATTTGACAATATCATTTAACCCTCATGGCGGCGATACTATATGCGAAGGGGTACAAAGTCTGATTGATGTCTCTAAATACCCAATTATTTTGAAAGGTCAACATGTTGTACGGTAAGAGAAAAGCCTTTACGATGATCGAACTCGTTTTTGTCATTGTCGTCCTGGGGATACTGGCCGCGGTAGCGGTACCGAGACTGGCGGCTACGCGCGATGATGCCCAGATTGCGAAGGGGCGTTCTGATGTCTCTGCCATCCGCTCGGCGATCATATCCGAAAGGCAGACAAGACTCTTCAGAGGGCAGAGTAATTTTATCAACAGGCTTGATGCCGGAGTATCTGCAAATGCAGCAGGGGTCACGCTTTTTGATCACAACGGGACAGCGGCTAACACTATCTTGCAATACGGCATAACCTCCGGTCTTACGGCCGGACACTGGGTTAAAGTAAATGCCACGACATACCGGTACATACTAAGCACGGGTAATACAGATTTTGTATATTCGTCTACAACAGGTATATTTGATTGTGCAGGTGGCGCGGGAACGAATTGTGCCTTGTTAACTGACTAATTGCAGTATTTCGAAATCTCTATTCTGGGCTCTGTGCTGGAGCCCTTGACCTACGCCTCGCGCATCAGCCTTCAAGACTTGGAAGTCGTCTCCCTCCCTTTTCGTTCCAAAGAGAAAAAAGGCATTGTCGTCCGAGAGGTGGACAAACCGGACTTTGACACGCTGGAGATCATAGAACAAGAGGGCTTCTGTTTCAAAGAGGAGCAGTACCGTTTCGCGAAGTTTATAAGCGAATACTATTTCTGTTCCCTGGGCGAAGCCTTTGCTCTTTTTACGCCATTCTCTGCCTCTAAAGCATCCTCATCCGAGAGTCTGCCCGCCTCATCCCTCTCTCTCTCTGAAAAACAGAGCAATGCCCTGGCCGAACTGCAAAAGCAGAGGGTCTCGCTTCTTTTCGGCGATACGGGTTCGGGAAAGACGGAGATCTACATGAAGTGGTTTGAAGAGCTCTTGAGCCAAGAGAAGCGGGTCTTGATGCTGATGCCGGAGATCTCCTTGACCCCTCAGATGCAGATCCGTCTGGAAGAGCATTTTGGAAAGAGCGTGGTGATGTGGCACTCGAAGCTGACGAAGAAACAGAAAGAGAAGAGCCTGGAGAAGATATATGAGGGCTCTGCACGCGTGATCGCGGGGGCCCGTTCGGCACTCTTCCTGCCGATAGAGGAGCTCGGACTGATCGTCGTGGACGAGGAGCATGACGACAGCTATAAGGCCTCTTCGCGACCCCGTTACAATGCGCGCGATATGGCGATATACTACGGATCGCTCTTGGGTATTCCCGTACTGCTGGGCTCTGCGACACCCTCCCTCTCCTCTTATACCAAGTTTCCCTACGTCCGTCTGAAAGGAGGGCATTTCGATCAGAAAAGGCGTTTCGTGTACGAGCCCCATATCGAAGAGATAACGCCTATCATCGAAGAAGCGGTCTTGAAAACGGCGAAGAAGAGCGAACAGTCCATGCTCTTTCTGCCGACTCGGGCAAACTTCAAATACCTTATCTGCGAGCATTGCGGATATACCTACAAATGTCCCTATTGCGATGTGGGAATGAGCCTGCATAAGTTTGCCCGCCGCGTCAAATGCCACTACTGCAACTTTCAAGAGCCCATTCCCGAGAATTGTCCTGAATGTAAGAAAGGTATCTTGAAATCAAGCCGCCTCGGAACGGCAGAAGCCGTAGAACACTTTCAGGAGAAGTTTCCTTCGCTCACGGTCGCACAGTTCGACAGGGACAAGATAACGACGCAAAAGAAATTGAAAGCACTTTTAAGCTCATTTAACAGCGGGGAGATCGATCTTCTCATCGGTACGCAGATGCTTTCGAAGGGGCATGATTATCATGACGTGACCCTGGCCGTTATACAGGGTATAGACAATATCCTGCAGATGAGCGACTACCGCGCACGGGAAAAAGCCCTCTCGCTTCTCATTCAGATCGCCGGACGAAGCGGGCGGAAAAAGGATGCCGTCGTCCTAGTACAGAGTTTTTATCAGGAGTTTTTCGAGCCCTATATACAGAGATATGAAGCGTTCCTGGAGGAGGAGAAGGAGTTCAGGAAAGAGCTCTATCCGCCCTATAAAAAGCTCTCACGGCTGAGTTTTGCCCACGTCAAAAAAGAGAAGGCGACTGAGAGTATGAACGAGGTCTTGCAGAAACTATATCAGGCTCCGAATATCGAGATAGTAGGGCACGGACCCTCTCCGATCGAAAAGATCGCGAACAAGTTCCGTTTTCAGATCCTTCTTCGGGGCGACAAGAGTACGGACCTTATCAAAGCGATCAAGCTGAGCAGGAACGCTCTATGCGAAGTGGATATGGACCCGATCGACTTCGTCTGATAACTACTATGATATTTCAAGCTCTTTCTTACAAAAAAAAAGCTAAAATCTCTTTATGATAAAACGCTACGAAACTAAAAAGATTTATGTTGGAGATGTGGCCGTGGGCGGGGATGCCCCGATCTCCGTGCAGTCCATGACCTATTCCGAAACAGCCAATGTGGCCGCTACGGTGGAGCAGATCAACAGGCTTCACTTTGCCGGATGCGATATTGTCCGTGTAGCTGTGCCTAACGAGGAGGATGCCCTGGCTCTTAAGGCTATCAAAGAGCAGATCTCGCTGCCTCTGGTCGCGGATATCCATTTCAATTATAAACTAGCCCTTATTGCGGCTGAGTCGGTAGACTGTATTCGTATTAATCCCGGAAACATCGGAGAGAAGTCGCGGGTTAAAGATATCGTTAAAGCCTGTCAGGAACGTAATATCCCCATCCGTATCGGCGTGAATGCAGGCAGCCTGGAAAAAGAGTTTGAGCAGCGTTACGGTCAAACGGCCGAGGGAATGGTGGCTTCTGCCGAGTACAACATCAAGTTTTTAGAAGACCTGGGTTTTGAGGATATCAAGGTCTCGCTCAAGGCTTCGGATGTCGGACGTACCGTTGATGCCTACCGTATGCTGCGTCCAAAAAACCATTACCCTTTTCACTTAGGCGTGACCGAAGCCGGTACGATTTTTCATGCGACGATCAAAAGCGCTATCGGCCTGGGAACACTCCTGCTTGAGGGTATCGGTGATACGATGCGTGTCTCTATTACGGGCGAGTTGGAAGAGGAGGTCAATGTAGGCAAGGCCATCTTGAAAGACAGCGGCGCGGCGAAAGAGGGTCTGAATATTATCTCTTGTCCGACCTGCGGACGTATCGAAGCCGACCTGGTCACTGCGGTGAGCGAAATCGAAGAGAAGACCAGGCATATCAAGGCGCCTTTGGATGTCTCCGTTATGGGCTGTGTCGTCAATGCCATCGGTGAAGCTAAGCATGCCGACGTGGCCATTGCCTACGGAAAAGGTTCGGGCCTTGTCATGGTCAAGGGTGATGTCGTGGCTCGTCTGGATGAAAAGCAACTCGTAAAGAGGTTTATAAGCGAAGTGGAAAAAGCGGCTGAAGAAAGCGGGAAAGAGTAAAGTATGGAAGAGACCCTATATAATATCAACATAGAGCGTTCTGTCCTCAACTCTATCATCTTCGAGCCTTCTCAATTCGAAGATGTGGAAGCGAAATTGAAAACAGACGACTTCTATCTTCCTGCGCACCAAGAGGTCTATACGGCGATGATAGAACTTCACAGGGAGTCGCATCCCATTGACGAAGAGTTTATCAAAAAGCGCCTCAATGCAAAAAAGCGTTTTGACGAGGCCGTACTTCTTGATATTCTCTCTTCAAACCCTATCTCAAACACAATAGCCTACGTTAACGAGATCAAAGACAAGGCGGTAAAACGCCATCTCCTGACGCTGACGACAGAGATCAAGAGGGTGACCGTCGAAGAAGACCTTCCAAGTGCTGAAGTCATCGATGTGGTCGAAAAAAAGCTTTACGAGATCACTCAGGCCAATGAAAACATCGACTTCAAAGATTCTCAGACCGTTACCTTTGATACGATGGAGTATATCAAGGAGATGAAGTCTCGCGGTAATTCCGTGCTTGTCGGGGTTGATACGGGTTTTGCCGAACTTAATAAGATGACGACGGGATTCGGAAAGGGTGACCTTATCATTATCGCCGCCCGTCCCGCCATGGGTAAGACATCATTCGCTTTGAATATCGTACTCAACCAGATCCAGCTCGGCAACGGGGTCGCTTTCTTCTCCTTGGAGATGCCTGCAGAACAGCTGATGTTGCGTCTTCTTTCGGCACACACCTCTATCTTTCTTCAAAAGCTCCGCGTGGGTGACCTGAACGATGAGGAGTGGAGCCGTCTCAACTCTAGTCTGGATATGATGAACAGCTCCAAGCTCTTTGTCGATGACGGAGCCGGTGTCACGATCAATCAGCTTCGCTCCAAGCTTCGAAAACTGAAGTCCCAGCATCCGGAGATACAGATGGCGGTTATCGACTACCTGCAGATCATGCAGACTCCCGGACGCGACAGACAGGCCGAGGTTTCCGAGATATCCCGCGGGCTAAAGATGCTTGCGCGTGAACTCGGGATGCCTATCATCGCTCTTTCACAGTTGAACCGCGGGGTCGAGTCGCGTAATGACAAACGTCCGATGCTTTCAGATATCCGTGAGTCGGGTGCCATCGAGCAGGATGCGGATATCATCATGTTTGTCTACCGTGACGATGTTTATCTGTACAAAGAAGAGAAAGAGCGCGAAAAAGCAGCGAAGGCCGAGGGTAAAGAGTTTACCTCGACCTATATAGAGAAAGAGGAAGAGGAGGCCGAGATCATTATAGGAAAGCAGCGTAATGGCCCTACGGGCCACGTGAAGCTCCTCTTCCAGAAAAAGTTGACACGGTTTGTCGACGCTCCGGCCTTTGGCGGTGTTGAAATCTCATTTGAGAATGTTCAGGCTACGGAAGCGCAGATGGACGTCGGCAATGAAAGCGTCTCCCTCCCTCCTATCTAGGAACGAACTTTTTCTTTCATGGCGGCAAAAAACATCTGTTTTCGGCCTTCTATCTCTGCTCTTTAGCTTCTCCCTCTTTATGCAATACCTGGAATTTACAAAACTGACACAGTATGATGATTATATTACGAATGCGTGGGTCGAAAAACAGTATAGAAAAAAGTCTTATTGGGTGCTGAAGCTTCGAAGCGAAGAAGGCTTCTCTTTCTACACGAGTTCCAACTTGGACCTGAAGCCGATTGAAGGAGAGTTTGTCAGGGTGAAGTTATGGACAGAGAAATTGGATTTTCTCTCTTTCTTGCAAGGTTTCTATGCACCCAGCAGTATGCTTGGCAGACTCGAAGGCAGGCAAGAACGATATGAGCTGATGAAAGAGCTTGCAACAGCCCATAGCACGGAAACGGCCCCCGTGTTTAATGCTCTTTTTTTTGCCGGCTCTATCCCTGCACCCCTTCGCCATCAGCTTTCGGCCCTGGGAATCAACCATCTTCTGGCCATCAGCGGGTTTCACCTGGGCGTGCTTAGTTTCATACTCTTTTTTATCTTTAAGAGCGTTTATCAGCCTCTTCAGGGAAGATATTTCCCCTACCGCAATGCACATTTCGATATCGCAGTTGCCATCTTCATAGTTCTGTTCTCTTATCTCCATTTTCTGGACTTCGTACCTTCGCTTTTGCGGGCTTTCAGCATGAGCCTTTTCGCCTATTTTCTTTATGATAGAGGCATTAAGATACTCTCTTTCTCCTCTTTGCTTTTGGTGGTCTCTTTTTTGATCGCCTTGTGGCCCAAACTTCTTTTTGCTCTGGGGTTTTGGTTTTCTGTGGCCGGAGTTTTTTATATATTTTTGTTTTTGCATCATATGAAGGAGCTGAAGAGCTGGCAGAACTTTATTCTGCTTCATCTCTGGGTCTACCTGGCCATGCTTCCTCTGGTGCACTATTTTTACGGAAGCTTTTCGCTTTATCAGCTCTATTCGCCTCTGTTGACCATGCTCTTTATACTCTTTTATCCATTGGCACTTTTTTTGCATCTGTTTGCTATGGGCTTTCTCTTGGATCCCCTAATAGCCTACATCCTAGCGCTTCAGATCCGTGTCGTCGAGCTCTATACCGAGTTTAGACTCTTCCTTCTCTATCTCTTCCTCAGCTTCCTGGCCGTTTTCAAGAAGCTGTTCTTTTATCTTCTCCTGCTCTTCTGCCTGGGTTTCTTTGGCTACCTGCTCTATGGTATAGCAGAGTTTTAGACCGTAAATAAAGATTATCCACGAAAGGTATACCCATAAAAAGAAAAAGATCAAGGTGGAAAAGGAGCCGTATATCGTTGCATAGGTCTTGTTCTGCAAAACATAGGAGACAAAACCTATCTTGGCAAGATACCAGACGAGGGAGACGGTGAAAGAGCTGATCCCCGCCGCACGGTTGGAGATCTCTGTGTTGGCAGAGATCTTGTAGATCAGGAAGAAGAGTGACCAGATGATAAGATAGGGCAAAAGTTCCAGGAGGTTCAAAGCCTGGGTGAGCTGGCTCTCCCCCAAATAGCGTTGCAGTTCGTTCGAAAGGTAAAAGGAGAAGACCAGGGCTATAGGTGTCAAAGTGACGAGTGTCCAGTAGATCGTCAGCGATTCCCAAAAACCGCGGGGTTTTGTTCTGAATATCCTGTTGACGATGAATTCGAAGTTTTGAAAAAAGAGCATGGAGGAGACAATAATGGAGATGATACCGATGATGCTAAGCTGCATGGAGTTTTGCATAAAACTG